>NZ_KV830642.1:0-1219 GCF_001836805.1 Staphylococcus sp. HMSC062A01 | reverse complement strand
AGAGGGTCAGAGGTTCGAATCCTCTATGGCTCACATGTATACGCGGGTGTGGCGGAATTGGCAGACGCACTAGACTTAGGATCTAGCGCCTTACGGCGTGGGGGTTCGACTCCCTTCACCCGCATACGCGGAAGTAGTTCAGTGGTAGAACACCACCTTGCCAAGGTGGGGGTCGCGGGTTCGAATCCCGTCTTCCGCTCCATTATTTTTAATATAGTGCCGGGGTGGCGGAACTGGCAGACGCACAGGACTTAAAATCCTGCGGTGAGAGATCACCGTACCGGTTCGATTCCGGTCCTCGGCACCATATATAATTTTGCGCCCGTAGCTCAATTGGATAGAGCGTTTGACTACGGATCAAGAGGTTATGGGTTCGACTCCTATCGGGCGCGTTCTCTTACGGGAAGTAGCTCAGTTTGGTAGAGCACTTGGTTTGGGACCAAGGGGTCGCAGGTTCGAATCCTGTCTTCCCGATAGGAACTTTAATTATATAAAAAATATGGGGGCTTAGCTCAGCTGGGAGAGCGCCTGCTTTGCACGCAGGAGGTCAGCGGTTCGATCCCGCTAGTCTCCACCATATTAAATTTACAAACTAGATAACGGCGGTGTAGCTCAGCTGGCTAGAGCGTACGGTTCATACCCGTGAGGTCGGGGGTTCGATCCCCTCCACCGCCACTACTTATTAGTTGTAGAATTATAATTTGGACCTTTAGCTCAGTTGGTTAGAGCTAACGGCTCATAACCGTTCGGTCGCAGGTTCGAGTCCTGCAAGGTCCATATAATTTTGGAGGAATACCCAAGTCCGGCTGAAGGGATCGGTCTTGAAAACCGACAGGGCCTTAACGGGCCGCGGGGGTTCGAATCCCTCTTCCTCCGCCATTAATTATTATCGCGGGATGGAGCAGTTCGGTAGCTCGTCGGGCTCATAACCCGAAGGTCGGTGGTTCAAATCCGCCTCCCGCAATTTATCTTTTAGGTCTCGTAGTGTAGCGGTTAACACGCCTGCCTGTCACGCAGGAGATCGCGGGTTCGATTCCCGTCGAGACCGCCATTTAATAATTTTATAGTAATTTACATTTAATTAGTGGAGGAATACCCAAGTCCGGCTGAAGGGATCGGTCTTGAAAACCGACAGGGGCTTAACGGCTCGCGGGGGTTCGAATCCCTCTTCCTCCGTATTATATTGGTCTCGTAGTGTAGCGGTTAACACGCCTGCCTG
>NZ_KV830641.1:0-288 GCF_001836805.1 Staphylococcus sp. HMSC062A01 | reverse complement strand
ATACTTGTACCTAATTTAGTCCAGTCTTGGTTTTGACCTGCTTCAATTGCACTTTTTACTGCGTTTGCGATTTTTTCCATGATTACTATCTCCTTTATAATGTTTATTTATATTTTCAATAAATGTTATCTGTCGAACTTAGAATCCGAATAATTTACCTAAAATGCCAACACCGTTTTCTACGATACCTACAATGCTTGTACCTAATTTAGCCCAATCTTGGTTTTGGCCTGCTTGAACTGCATCTGAAATTGCTTGTACTAATTTTGACATTTAAATCGCTCCATT
>NZ_KV830640.1:151526-158961 GCF_001836805.1 Staphylococcus sp. HMSC062A01 | reverse complement strand
AACCTCAAAAGGTAATTACAGATCAGGCACCTTCCACGAAGGTCGCAATGGCTAAAGTCATTAAAGCTTTTAAACTTAAACCTGACTGTTATTGTACATCGAAATATCTGAATAATCTCATTGAGCAAGGTCACCGTCATATTAAAGTAAGAAAGACAAGATATCAAAGTATCAATACGGCAAAGAATACTTTAAAAGGTATTGAATGTATTTACGCTCTATATAAAAAGAACCGCAGGTCTCTTCAGATCTACGGATTTTCGCCATGCCACGAAATTAGGCATATGTTCGCCAGTTAAGGGAACAACGACATGATAAAATGGTAATTAGTTATATTTTTCTAACTTTACAACAGAACCCTTTAATCTAGCAATAAAAGAACTTAAACAAAAATAGAAGTGTTTAAAAGTACAAAAGGGGTGATCTTTCAATGGAAGTTATAAAGACAAGAAGAAACTCGTTTCAAAATCCCTCTTGATTTTTACAGAAAAAATCTTTAATTTTATCGTCTTTAATAAAATAATAAGCCATCTTTCCATCTTTCCAAAAATCAAGAACATCATTTTTATACAAAAGTCTTAAGTGATGTGATGTAGAAGCAACACTCATATTTAATATCAAAGAAATATCACAAACACATAACTCATTTTCCTTAATCAAAGATAATATGATTTTTAACTTCTTTTCATCACATATTTTTTGAAAAATACTAAGTAATTTTTGTGATTTATCATCTTCTAAAAAATTCAAAGCATTATTCACTTTATCCTCATGAATACAAATCACATCACAAGCATTTGCCTTGCCCATATAAACCACACCTTAATTTAAAATATAAAACCAATTATTGTTTGAATTGTATTATTTTCAATAATAATAAATAACCCTAAACCAATATAAATAACAGCCATTATCCAACGACTAAACTTCTCTACAATTTCACCAACACCTGAAATATTAGCCAATCTTTGTGCTGTATATATTAAAACAAAAATCAATATTAAAAATACAAGAAGAGTAACTAATAAGTCGACAAGATCTAAAGTCACAAAGTAAGGAACAAAAAGTCCAATATTATCTGCACCACAACTAGCAACTGTAACCAAAGCAACAATACCGACTAATTTTGACAACCCTTTTTCATCCAATTCTTTTTTAGCTCTTTTTTCGCCTTCACAATCGTCGTAAATAGCAACTTTAATACCTAAGTAAATCGGTATTAAACCTAATAAACCCAACACCCATTTTTCCGGAACATAATTCAAAACAAAAGCTAGAAATAAACTAACTAATATTAAAATTACAGAACCTAAATATTGTCCGATATAAATATCTCGATATTCTTTTCTAGTATTTGCTCTAGCAAAAAATATTAATAGTATTACCAACAAATCTACTGCTGTAGCAATATATAAAACAGCAGCAGTAATTACAGTCGAAAACATAAAGCACCTCATTCAAAAATATTTTTGAATGTATTATAACTTATATTCTCCGAAAATCATAGATGCCTTATTCCAATTGCTTTATTGACGTTGAGCCTCGGAACCCTTAACAATCCCAAAACTTGTCGAATGGTCGGCTTAATAGCTCACGCTATGCCGACATTCGTCTCCAAGTTTAGTTAAGGGTTCTTCTCAACGCACAATAAATTTTCTCGGCATAAATGCGTGGTCTATTTTTGTGAAGTCCTACTGAAAATACCAATAAACCAAATAATTAAAAGACAAGATAATATCCCAAAAATAAGACCATCTAAAAGTTTAAACGCTAATTTTTCAGGTTCTGGAAGTAAATAATTCATAGTGCAACGAAGCATAATCACTAATACTAAGGCTTTAAAAAAGTAATTAACTTTTCTCACTTATCTCACTCCTTTTTAGCACACTTTATCACAATAGTTATTGCTTTACAGGTCTATTTTCCGTCGTTATAATCTAGTTAATTCCCGTAAGGGCGCACTTATACGTTTGTTCCAAACGTTGTGCTAAAACCAACATCGACCTTCGTCGATTTTTTTAGTTTTGGTTCTGTTGCAAAGTTAAAATTATATGCACATCTATACAAAACTATAAAAGCAAATATTGTTTTAACAGTAAAGCGTTTTGTTAGTATTAATTATTTTTCGTTTTTTAGTATAAATATTACATAATTTTTAACTTTGCAACAGAACCAGTCATTAAGTCGTGTGCTCTGCGAGACTAGGTTTTTGTGCAAGCAAAAAAATGAGTGGCCAAATGCTAGCCACTCATAGTTCAAAATCATTTACCCATTAAGTATTAGTTTCATGTCTTCGTTGGTTAAATTGTCTTTTTTGTTTTTTAGAATACTCCATTAACTCAACTTCCTTTTCAACATATTCAAACAAATCACTAACTGTTACATAAGATTTTTCAGCTAATT
Organism: Staphylococcus sp. HMSC062A01; assembly: GCF_001836805.1. Classification (NCBI taxonomy): domain Bacteria; kingdom Bacillati; phylum Bacillota; class Bacilli; order Caryophanales; family Staphylococcaceae; genus Staphylococcus; species Staphylococcus sp. HMSC062A01. Next base: position 156,558 of record NZ_KV830640.1, on the reverse strand, counting down.
TATATTCCATTTCTGATAACCATTCAGAATAATTTTTGGCAAATCTAAAAATTTAGTTCTCGTTTATTTCTTTGTTTAACTATTATTAGGCTAAATAACAGCAGTAGAATACTAATTAAGATAATTTCCGAAGGGAATAATAATTTACTTTGGAATTTATCATTCATTAATCCCATAAAAATAGGAACAAAACCTGCAAAAATATATCCAAATCCTTGAACTAAGCTAGTCCAACTACTTGTATCACTTGGAGTTGAAGTCATATTGATTGGTAATACCATAGCAATAGGGAATAAACCTCCTGTTGCTATAGCAATGAAAATGATACCTACAAGCACTGATATAGATACATTTGTCAAAAGGATTAATAAACTACCAATAATTAAAATAACATTACATACTAAAATCCAAACATTTACACTAAAATATTTATCCAAAAGACTTGGTATGACAAAACTAAAAATCATTTGTGTAGCAGTGAAAGTAGTTAGCGCAACAATATTCGAATGATCATTCCAATGGATAGTTTTTAAAAAACTCACTAACCAAGTAGCAACACCATAAAAAAGACCTGATTGTAACATGAAAAATATAACTAATAGCCAAGCATTTATATTTTTTAAGGGTAATTTAACTGAATCTATATTTTCCTCATTTTGAGTTGAATTTCTTTGTAATAAAAACCACCAAACTAAAGCAGCAAAAATAGGTATTATTCCCCATATAGAAATTGCAATTGTCCAAGTATTAACTAAATTTGTTAAAGAAAGAACACTACCTGAAGCAATAACTGCAACCAATCCCATACTTAAAGAATAAATACCTATTAACAAACCAGTATTTTTAGGAAATTCTTTTTTTATAAATCCTGATATTAATGGTCCAATAATAGCTATACAAAACCCGACACCCAAGGTTGAAATTATCATTAATAAATACATAGGGAACATACCTCTAAATAAAGTAAACAATCCCAATAATACTAACAAAATTAAAAGACTTTTATTAAATCCCAATTTTTTCTTAAACCGATTTACTAAAAATGCAAATATTCCCATACACATTACAGGTATACTTGTTAAAAAACTTGATTGTACATTGCTTAAATTTAAGTCATCTTGTATTAAGTTAATAACTGGTGGAATACTTTGTATACTCATACGAAGATTTAAACAAGCTATAAAAATAAGTAAAATTAATTTTATGTTTTTCAATTGTCTTCCTCTAAATAAATTCATTCTGCCAAAAATCAATCTGCTTTTGCAATTATTATTTAGATAATCTTACTATAAAAAAGTTGTATTGAGAAACAGATTAATATTAGAAAATTTAAGTTTGCTTGTATGAAGTCACTTTGTACATTAATATATGGTTTTCTTTAAATATGAATATGTTATACATATTCACTACCTATAATCATCGATTATGTAAATAATATTTATTTGCTGCATCTTTATTACTTAATATTAAATTGATTAACATATTTAAAAAATTTAAGTTCCTCAGACACTTTAAATTCTCCGTATTTTATAAATCTTAAAGATTCATAAAAACTAGGTTGTCAAAGATTATACCAATTACTAAAAAGTGAAGGAACCCTAGTATTTACTATGGAGCATCCAATCCAAACAGCTACTATGGATTCAGAGGTTAAAAAAGAAGATAAAAATGGAGTTTATTTGCGAATGGAACGTTACTTTGATGAATCTATTCGTTCTGCTAATTGGATAGGAAAAGACGTTTTCAAATACCATTAAACTATTGAAACTATTTTCAATAGTTTAATAAATAGCGGCTTTGAAATTGAATGTGTTAAGGACCTTGGACAATCAGAAGAAGTATTTAAATATTATGATGAAGTTCGTATTAATACGTTAAAACAGTTCCCTCCATTTATATTAGTTGAAGCAATAAAGAAATAAATGTGCACATATTTTCTTTATTAAGACAAAGTTTGATTATAAAACTATTAAAAGACTCCTTGTTGAAATAAGAAGTCTCTTTTAACATGCTTTCTGATAAACATTAGTCATGCTAATCAGACATATTTTTCAGAAAGTTATTTAACAATAATGAAAGTTAAATAATATAAGTTAATCAAAAATTCAATAATGTTAAATTTAATTTTAATAATGTTTAATTATATGATAATTTATATTCAAGGAGTGAATATATTGAAAAATAATGATATTCCTAAATGGATGATGAACTTAGAAAAAGAAGATTTTGAATTTATTAAAAATTTTGTTGTTAATTCTGGATCACTAAAAGCATTAGCTAAATATTATGAAGTGTCATATCCAACTGTTCGAAATAGATTAAATAGTGTGATAGAAAGGATAGAATCTGCAAAAGACAATGAAGAGAGTTCATTAGTTAATTATGTAAAAAAGCTGGCTATCGAGGAAAAATTAGATTTGAATGACGCTAAACAATTATTAGAAATATATAGTCATGAAAAGGAGATTGAGTGAATTTGAGTAATTTATTAACATTTGCACCAGCTATTTTATATGCCATATTATTTGCTATACAGTATTTTTTATCTAAGACAGGAAATAAGATAATAGGTGGAATTGTACCTATATTATTTATAGTAGCATTAGTATTTTTATATACAACGGGTAAATTAGGATTAAATATTTGGGGAACTCTTATTTTGGGTGTAATAGGTTTATTATTCTTATTAGGTCAGTGGAGTAGGGCTCAAAAAGATAATAAAAAGAAAGAACAAAAAGAATTAGATAAAATGATAAGCAAAGATTTAAAGTGAATTTCAAGATAACTCTATCGACTTTTTAAAAAAGTGGTAAAGTTATGTTTTGTATTAATCATCAACAGGATCATTATTGAGACATATTTTGATTTTGCAACGATTAGAATATTCTAGTATAAACGTTGTAATCGGTGAAAAAATACGCCAAGGAGATTTGATTGGTAAATGTGGAAATTCTGGAAACTCCTCCGAGCCACATTTACATTTTCAAGTTATGAACACATCTAAAATAGACGAATGTGTTTCTTTAAAAATTAAATTTTCTAACGGAAGGTCACCTATAAAAGGAGATAGCATATAAAATTTAAAAGGAGGCACTAATCGATGGAAATTTTAATTAAAATCATAGATATAATCGTTGCAATTGTATCTACTTTTACAGATGAGACTTCGAAATATTTAGCGAAATTAAAAGAAAAAAGAGACAAAAAGAAAGAAAGAAAAAAATAATATTTTATTAAAATATTAACATAAATTTTGTGTTAGATTTGTTCTTTATTGAGACAAAATTTAAATAATATTACTACACAAAAAGAGAGTGCGAATTGGCACTCTCTTTTTGTGATAAATGAATGTTTAAGAAAATAGTTCATCTACAGTTGTATCAAACAATTTTGCCAACTTGAATGCTAATGTTAATGTAGGATCATATTTATTGTTTTCTATAGCATTAATAGTTTGCCTAGATACTTTTAATTCCTTACTTAAAGCTTCTTGAGAAATTCTTTTTTGCTTTCTATATTCTCTAATTCTATTTTTCATTAATTTAACCTTTAGATGTGTATTTTTTATTTGTAGTAAAGTAATTAAAAGCCATAAGTAATATAGCAGCTATTATAAAGAAAATTTCTGGATATTGAGAAAACCAAGTTTTTTCAAGATTTGGTGTTAAACCAATCAATCTAAGCAATAATGTAAATAACATACAATAGATAATCCAAATAAAACTTTTAGCCAGTATTTCAATAAACATTTTACGCTGTCTTTCATCGTATCAATCTTGGTGTCCTTTTGTATCTAATGTTTCTGACGGTAAATATTTGTTTGTTATAGCCGTCCATAAACAAGAAAAAATTAAAATAATAATAAAAGGAATTAAATTCATTATAACACCTCATAAATGTCAAATACTTTTTACATATCAATGTGTTTAAAAACTTACTATGTTATATTGCATTTAGTAAAATATTTACTATTTTAAAAGGAGTTATAAAATTGCCTGTTTTAGTTTTATTTATTGAAACAATTTTAGTAACAATATTCATGATTGGAAGTATGATGGGGGTTTTTAATAACTCTATTTCTCCATGGATATTCGTTATTTTTTGGGTAGCAAGCATTGTTATTTTATTGGGAACTATTATGATAAGACGTTACTCTAAAGGAAAATATAAAAAAGAACTCACAATATATGAAAACAGTCCTAACTTATATGAGAAGGAATATTTTTATCAAGCCCCATTGTACATATTCGATGGTATACATATCAAAGTTCATGGTATGAGTGATACAATATGGACTCCATATTTTAATAATAATCTTCAAAAATGGCTAAGTGTATTTGATATTTTCCCTGTCTATGGTGTTAAACTTACATCAGTAGATCACACTATTATTTTAAAGAGAACTAAACTATGGTCCTTAGGGCCCCATTATAGAGTCTTTATTGATGAAGAAGAAGTAGGAATGTTACAGATGATAAGGTTGTTAAAAGGGGGAATAAAGCAACAAACGCCCTATATTTTTTCAAGCAGTAACGACACATATAAGTTTAGTAACCCTTATTTTTCAACTAAAACAGTGATAACAGGAAAAGAAAATAATGAAATATTAACAGCGCAACGTTCATTTTTTGATTTAGGTAAAAATCTAGTAACTCGACGTAGAGGAGAAAAACACAATATAGTAATTGAAGCAAATGATACCCAAATACCATATCCTCACGAACTTTGGATTACTTTATACATTCAAGTTATGATAAATAAGCAAAAGGAACAATAGTAAAATACTTAGTTTAGAAAAAGAGTGCGAATTCGTACTCTTTTTTCTTGTACAATTATTAAAATCTCAATTCAATAATATATTATGAGTTTTGGTACGCTGTGAGAAACGCTCATTTGCATTGACAACCTATTTATCAAGATAATCCCTTATCATGTTTAATTCTATAAACAGTCTGTCTTGTTATATTTACTTCTTTTGCAATTTTACTGATTGCTTGACCTTCTTCTAACATTTCTACAACTCGATGATAAA
>NZ_KV830640.1:74658-151426 GCF_001836805.1 Staphylococcus sp. HMSC062A01 | reverse complement strand
CTTCTAACATTTCTACAACTCGATGATAAATAATACGTTTTTGAGGATCTTTAGCATTCGTTGAATAAAGTAACGGACGCCCTTTATATACACCTTTTTCTTTCGCAACTTGAATACCTTGCGCTTGTCTACGTTTATTTTCATTTCGTTCTTGTTCTGAAACCATTGCTAATATTTGAATGATTAGATCTTTCATAAACTTATCTAATAAAGGATTGCCAATGACTTCATTCATCATAGGTAAACTAGTAATCATCAATTGAACTTCTTTATCCTTTAAATAATTAACTGTGTTAATCACTTCATCATAATTACGACCTAAGCGATCAATCGATTCTACTACAAATCTATCGCCCATTCTCACAAAGTTAAGTGCTTCTTGAAATACGGGTCTATTTTCTACTGACTTTCCCGATTGTTTCTCTGTAAATATTTTCTCTACGCCAAATGTTTTCAAATTATCTAGCTGTCTCTCTAGATTCTGATCTATCGAAGATACTCTTGCATAACCTATAATCATTCATCTTCACTCTATAATTAATATACACCCTAATCATACGTTTGAGTTACTATAAATTCAACAACTTATTTTGTGTGATTAGGGTGTATCCTGTCTGGTTTTTTAGTTTTCTTAAAACTTAGTAATATTTTTATTTATCTTTAATTTCTTGGTTATTTAACTTATTGAGATAACGATAGATTGTTGTACGTGAAACTTTCCATTGCTCTGCAATAGTTTTAATTGGGGTTCCATTATCATAAAGTGTTTTGAGTAAAGTCAAATCTCGTTTATTTAATTTTTCGGGTCGACCTCAATAGCGTCCTCTAGCACGAGCTGCAATTCGCCCCGCTGAAGAACGTTCTAAAATTAAATTACGTTCAAACTCTGCAAATGCTGCGAATAAATGAAATAACAATTGTCCTGTAGAACTTGATTTATCCATTGTTATATTTTCTTCTAAACTATGAAAACTCACGCCTCGATTATTAAGTTCATTAACTAATGTGATTAAATCTGCCATGTTACGTCCTAGTCTATCTAGTCTCCAAACAACAATCGTATCTCCTGACCTCGCAAATTCAATGGCTCTATCTAAACCAGGACGTTTACTTTTTGCTCCACTTATGTGATCGCTAAATATTTTTTCACAACCATATTGATTTAATCGATCTTCCTGCAAATTCAAATTTTGCAAACCAGTTGAAACTCTTGCATAACCTATTTTCAAAATACAAACCTCCTATATACACCTTCAGTGTACCATAACTTAATGACAAGGTCTTTTGTGAACATAGATTATTTGTTGGGTTTTTGAACACATAATTCTATGTAATACATACTTATTTAGACATAAAAAACGAGTGTACAGAAAATGGTTGTATTCTGTACACTTTTTTAATACAAGTGTATTAAAATGTGTTAACATATAGGTATGCCAAAAATAATTAATCATAAAGAAAAGAAAAAACAAATCATTCAATACGCTTTCGACTCCATTGTAGAAAAAGGAGTTAAGGGATCTACTGTAAGACAAATTGCGAAATTAGCTGATATGACACCTGGACAGATTAGATATTATTTTCCGAATCATTCAGAGTTATTAAATGCTGTAATGTCTACAGTAGAATTAAAAGTAAGGAGGAGAATTGAAGCAATATTTAAATCTGAAAACCTTACTACAATAGATAAAGCAAAAGCGAGTTTATTAACAGTACTACCATTGGATAAAGAGAGACTAGCTGATATGGAAGTTTGGATGGCGTTTCGCAATGACATACATGAGTACGGTCAAAGTACACTTGATGATGGGTTAGACCAATTATGTAATAGTATTTTGACATTATTAAAAAACGATCATTTGTTGAAGAACAATGTGAATATTCATCTTAATTCGATGAAATTACATGCATTAATTGACGGTTTAGCTTTACATAAATTGCTTAATCCAAACGGTGTTTCAAACGATGATATTCAAATCATTGTAGATGAAGAAATAGTTAGATTAACGCAATAAAGGAGGACGGCCCGTGAACTTTATAGCATGGCTTATAATTTTTTGTGAAATAGCCTTTTGGTTTGTAATATTACTTGGTTTAGTAACAAGATATATCTTAAATCAACAAACATTGGGTTTATTCTTTCTTGCACTTACGCCTATTATAGATTTAATACTTATTATAACAACGGTTGTAGACCTTATGAATGGTGCAACAGCTGAAATGCCACATGCTATAGCAGCAGTTTATATTTCAATTTCTCTTGTCTTTGGCAAAAGCATGATAAATTGGGCAGATGATAGATTTAGATATTATGTGATGAAGCAAGGTTCCAAACCTTATAAACTTGACGGTTTAGATTACTCTAAAAACTATGCTAAAAGTTGGTTGAAACATTTACTGTCTTACATTATAGGTACTGGGATTTTACATTTAGTTGTTTATTTGATTAATGATAAAAGTCGTACAGAAGCTATGGATGGTGTTATCCATATTTGGACAATTGTTATTATTATAGACTTAATTATTTGTATTTCATATTTTGTGTGGCCTCCAAAAAGAAATTAAATTATGGATATAAATGGTTTAGATAAAATAAGTACAGAAGTTATAGAAACAGTTAGAGATAGTTTAGTTATAGGTATTCGATAATAGAAAAAGCAACGCATTTTAATATAGTGCGTTGCTTTTCTCATTGATTAGGTAAAGTCATTCTCATATATTGAATAAAGTGACAAGTTACTATAAATTCAATAACTTATTTTGTATGATTATGGTGTACTCAAAGTGTACATATCTATAATTAAAACTTACTAAAAATAAATATAGATTTTTTCTTTGTAACAGAACCGTTCATTTGAAGGTCATCTCTATCATAAATATTTAAATTAACTAAAAATTTTAATCATCTGTTTAATACTTATGAAATGTATTTACGGTAGGTATTAAAATTGATGAAATTTATATAAGTGCTTTCAATGAAAATGACCGTTTATTTATCCTCCTGATTTAAGGAGTTAGAAATTTCGAAAACGATTCTTTCCATTTGTTGCATTTGTTCCATGTCCAGATATTTAATACATTATAGAAAACCAAAGACCATCACTAATTAAACGCAGTTTTAAAATTTCATCAGGATTGCCTTCGTCTTTAAAATGGGCCTCTTTTAATATAAGTTCTACTCTTTCATACCTAACTCTTTCAATGCCATCGTTTCATACGCCGATTCTCCTGATTCCATAGCAAACTCAGCGATAAACATTGGGAATACTGCATTGAGTTCTATTATATGCTCTTTCATTCGTGGCCATATTTCACCTCCAGCTTTACCGTATGCTGTTATAAGTTGCTCTAATCCTTCGTCGTCGAATACACGATGGTGTCCTATAAAGTCCATTGATGGGTCGGAGTGGGTTGCTTCAGTCCAGTCTATGAGACCTGTGACGTTTGCTTGGTTATCTACCATTATATGTCCTGGATGTAAGTCCCCATGTATCATGGTCGCATGTCGAGGCCATAGTTCGTCGTTTTCTAACCATTGTTTCCATCTGTTCCATAATTCATCTGATACGCCATAAGTTTCTTTAACTTTATTCATTCTTCTTTGAAAGTCATTTTTTATTTCTTGTATGGTTTTGATATTTATATGCTGAACGTTAATGTTTTCTTCTGGTATGTTGTGTAAATCTACGAGTGTTTCAGCTAATGTGTTAATAAAGTTTTCTGGTAATGGTTTGTGTTCAATTTCCCATACATAATTTTGTATTTCTGGATCTATTGTGGCTGCGGGTTTACCTGTAAGTTTTGGGTAAGCAATAAGGTCTTTTGCATGTACTTTCCACTTCGGTATTTCAAATGAAACATTCTTCTGTAAGAAGTCTACCGTTTGTTTTTCGGGTTTTGTTCGTTTATAAACGTCAGGTCTTCTTGGTAGTCTCAAAACCCATTCTACTCCATGTTTATCTTTTCCAAATGCAACTTGAAAATCAAGTCCCGATTCATTCAATGAGATTGTTTGAGGTTGGATGTGTAATTGATATTTTTCTGCACATTTAATAATTTCATTATGTCGAGTCATTTTATTGGATCCTTATTTCTATTATATTTTTCTTGTGAACGTATTTTTTATATTGATATAAATGAACCTAATATTCAATATAAATTAGTGTATAGTTTTTAAGTTATATCATGAATAGATTGTCCTGTTAATTCCCATTTTTTATCTGATACATGTTTAACAAACCTTGTATCATGTGATGTAAACAAAATGATTCCAGGATATTTATTCATAAACATTTCTAATGCTTCTAATGTTTTAATATCTAAAAAATTAGTTGGTTCATCCAAAATTAACATATTCGCTTTCGTTGAAAATAATACTGCTAACGATAATTTCGTTCTTTCCCCACCACTCAAAACATTACAAGAACGATCAAGTGCTTCATTTAAACCCAAGTTATTTAAAATAGCTCTACTGAATGATTCTGATGAATCCGTTTCATCCATTAAATATTGCAATAATGAAACGTCACGCATGTCTTCATAAGCAAGTTGACGATAGTATGCCATTTGCACTTTAGGAGAACAATCAATTCCCTCTATTTGGTGGTAAATAGCTTCAAGTAAAGTTGTCTTACCTACACCATTTGCACCTACGAGCGCTATATTTTTGCCATATGGTATTTGGAATCGTACTTGTGTTAGCAGTTTTTGACTTCCTTTAACCAATGTTAGATTTTGTGCAATGATTGGATAATTATTATGGATATCATAAATTTTATTTTGTGGGAAATTGAATTCATGATAACTTTGTGGTTTTTCAACTTCTTCCAAATGTTCCATTCTTTTTTCAATATGCTTAGCTTGTTTTTGAGCAGCCTTCTCAACCGTGCCTTTTTGTTTTGATGCACTTAAACGATCTGGTGCTATACTTTTGTTTTTTTGTTTTGATGATGCTTGTGCCATTTGTTGCGCTTGATTTCGTTTAGCTTTACTGGCTTGGGACAATCTTTGTTTTTCACTTATATACTGTTCATATTGACGTTGTTGTTCTAACTGTTCTTGTTCATATTGATTTTGATACTGTGTGTAATTACCTTTAAACACTCTTATTGTGCCATCTTCTTGTATATCCCAAATTGTGTCAGCAATTTGGTCTATAAGTGCTCTATCATGACTTACTATAATTAAAGTACCATAGTAATATTTTAAAATATTTTTCAGATAATCTTTACCAATTTTATCCAAGTGATTTGTAGGTTCATCTAAAAGTAATATCGGACTATAATTTGATATGACATTAGCTAATTTATATTTTGCTTTTTCACCACCACTCATACTGTCGGTTGTATGCATAGGTATATGGAGTTCACTCATTAAACTACCGTCTAACGTGTTAAAATCATTTTCCACATCCATGTTAAGCTGTTCAAAATATTGAATTTCGCCAACCGTTTCAACTGTTCCAGATTCTGGTTTTGTTTTTTGAGCAATCATATTTAGTAATGTGGTTTTGCCAGTACCATTACCCCCAATAAGTGCTATTTTTTCAAATTGGTAAGCGTAAAGATGACCGATGTTAAGTGATCGTAAATCTGTCAATTTATGATTGATTTGGTTAAATTTAATTGTATATTGTTCCATATTTATACACTCCTTGTATATTTAAAGGACGTGTACGCAAAAAAATGAGACAGGCTACTCCCGTCTCATTCACATTACACTTTCAAACACTTAAAAATTTATTATGATGTTTTAGTATTTGAAAGCGTTTATTATTCCTATCGAAGGATAAAAAATGACATAAGTCATCCTATGAGTGTGTATTGCGGACAAGCCTTTTTGAATTAATTTAGTTTTGTATTCAAAAAGGTTTATTTGAGTCTCATAGAAGCTGTCATTTTAATCCTCCTTCATCGATAAAATAGTAATGTTAATATAACATTTTGTTGGTTTTTTTACAATATATCTCTAAGTAGAAAGATTATATAACAAAAGTATAAAAATACAATTTTAGATTGATTATACATCTCCTTAATTTAGAGTGTACTCATAAAATACAGCACTTCGTTTAATTTATATTTATGTATCTCAACATGTATTTAAATAATTTATTTTTTTATGATACATTAAGTTGAGATTTAAAATATATCTAAATAATTAAAAAGGAGATGATTGTATGGATGTTTTAACAGTAGAACATTTAACAAAAAAGATAGGTAATAAGACTATTCTCAAAGATATTTCTTTAAATTTAAAACGAGGACAGATTGTCGGTCTTGTTGGAGCAAATGGGGCAGGAAAAACATCTTTGATGAAAGTTATATTAGGCTACTCGATTTACCAAGAAGGTAACTTTGAAGTTATTGAAAATAAGCATAAAAAAAGTAACGTTGGTGCATTGATTGAAAATCCAGGAATATATCCCTTTATGTCAGGCTATGACAATCTTAAACTACTAAATGAAACTAAAAATACTCAAGATATTGATACAATTGTCTCTCAACTTAAAATGGATGAGTATATACATAATAAAGCAAAAACATATTCCTTGGGTATGAAACAAAAATTAGGTATTGCAATAGCCTTCTTAAATCAACCCCAATTAATTATTTTAGATGAACCTATGAATGGGTTAGATCCTAGGGCTGTAAGAGATGTTAGAGAACTCATTGTAAAAAAAGCGGAAGAGGGCATTACCTTTTTAATTTCTAGCCATATATTAAGTGAGTTAGTAAAAATCACCAATTCTATCCTTATCATCAACAAAGGTAAAATTGTTACTGAAACTACCGAAGAAGAATTAAACCAATATAAAGATAACGATTTAGAAAATGTATTATTAAGTATCATTGATAAGGAGGATCAATCGTAAAATGGGCACTTTAATTAAGCAAGAATGTTTTAAATTGTTTAAAAAGAAATCGACGTTTATTATACCAATTATCATTATGTTATTAATGGTTGTTCAAGCTATAATATCTAAAAACTATGATGATATTTTTTCTCCACAATCATCTATTGAATCAGCATTTAGTGGTTTTTCATGGTTTATCTTTTTATTAATTATTCAAGCCAGCACCATTATTTCAATGGAGTTTTATCATGGTACAATTAAAAATCTTCTCTATCGAAAATATACGAGAACAAGCATTATTATTAGTAAAATTATTACATTAATACTTTTTTCACTACTGTATTTTATTATTAGTATTGTTGTAGGAATTATTCTATGGGCTATTTTCTTCAACGATATCAATCTCCTTGAAAGTAAGGGTGATGCGTTATCGTTATTAAGTAAAATGTTATTAACTGGACTAGGTACATATGTTGGAACATGGTTAGTCTTAAGTATCACCTTATTAATTTCATGTGCAATGAAAAGTCCCGGTGTCTCTATTGCTGTCGGTATTGTATTGTATTTTGCCACTTCAATTTTGTCAGGTATATTAACAATTGTTGTAGATAAATGGGAATGGTTAAAATGGAACCCTATTAGTATGATGAATATTATGGTTCAAATTGTTGATAAAAACATGAAAAAATTCACAAAATTAGAACTGCATGAATTATTTATTGGTAATATTGTTTATATTATTATTTTCTTAATCCTCGTAGTATTTGTCTTTAAAAAGAAAAATGTCTAATCTAACTCAACACACTTTATAATTTTGCATTTCTCTACACTATGATGTTATAATACACGTAACAAAGAATCCAACATGGATACACCAATCCCCTCACTACCGCAAATAGTGAGGGGATTTTTGTAGGTGTGGCTATTGTCGCCTATTTTTTCTTGCGATTACGCAGCCAATGCGTAAATAACGCAATAATACAACCACTGATGACTGTGGTCGTGATGTGAACAAAGATTTCCAACATGAATAACACCTCCTCCCTACGTCAAATTGACGCCTGAGAGATAGGCGACCTGTATATTATATCATCTCTGAATATTCGATAATAGGTAACTTCCGATAAGTCATTTTACGTCTATATAAATATCAAAAATCAATAATAATAAACTTAATTTTAATAAAATATAGATAACTTCAAATTTTACTACATCCTAAAGGAGATAATTTAATGTCTAAAATTGGTTATATTCGTCATCTATCTAAAAGTGAATCAATCGATTTACAGTTACTTAAACTTAGAAGTTATGGTAGTAATTGTATATTCATTGAAAGCAAGACAAGAAGAAACTCGTTTCACTCGTTCAAAACCAGCCTATTTTTTCAATACAGTTTTAACGAGAATATAAATTACTAAAATAATAATAAGAATACAAAAAGCAATATTGAATATCTCTAGATCAAAAAAATCCACAAAAGCAAAACTGTTATATTGAGATTCGCTAATAACATTATCAATCCCTCTGGCATCGACTTCAATTTTATTCAACAACCATAAGACTATTGATATTCCGATCAATACAACAACAGACTCTAACAAAGATTTAATAAAACTTTTTACCACTTTTGCAACTCCTTTCTACATCCCAAAATCATGTTACTAATTAAATTGCTTTATTTTGAGCATGTTTCACATAATACTTTTTGATTTTTAGCCCAACTTTTTAGATTGGTTATTCCGTTCAGTTTTTCTGTGTTTGTATGTATTGTTATATTTTCATTTTTGCTTATTTCTTTTTTGCAGTTATCGCATTTTAATTTTTCGATAAACATGAAATAACCTCACTTTTTTGTGGTTTTTGAAACGAGAGAAAACGAGTTTCAAATACCCCTCTAAACACTAGACTTATTTTCATTAATTTTAACTGCCTTAACAACTAAATAAACAGCATTTATTCCCATCACAATGACATACGGAATTAATATATAAATTTTCCAAACGAGATATAAAAATCAGTCCAAGTAAAAAGAAAATATTTAAGATAGTCGCTATAAAATAGCCTTTATCTAGAACAGTCTTTTTATTCAAAGCAAACACTCCTTTTTTTAAAATTTTAACATAGTTGCTTCATTCCAATTGCTTTATTGACGTTGAGCCTCGGAACCCTTAACAATCCCAAAACTTGTCGAATGGTCGGCTTAATAGCTCACGCTATGCCGACATTCGTCTCCAAGTTTAGTTAAGGGTTCTTCTCAACGCACAATAAATTTTCTCGGCACAAATGCGTAGTCTACTTTTTATCTTTATCTTGTAAATCATATTTTTCTTTCATCTCATCAAGGTCATCATCTTTATAAAAAAGTATAAAATAAGCAATAATACCAAACGGAATACCTAAAAATGGTGTAGTAAAAGAACTAAATATTACACACATAAAAATTAACCAAAACAAATCTTCTAAAGACCATTTTTTATTTAATAAATCATTCACAATCTGTTTGATAGTCATAAAAATAAAACACTCCTTTTTAGCAAACTTTATCACAATAGTTATCGCTTTACAGGTCTGTTTTTCGTCGTTATAATCTAGTTAAATCCCGTAAGGGCGCACTTATACGTTTGTTCCAAACGCTAGTGCAAATTCGTAATCGACCTGCGTCGATTTTTTATTTTAAATCTTAGTTTTAAAGAATCGGCGTTGTGGCGCAGATATAAAAATTAATACTGCACGAACTAGAATCGACGTTGTAGCGTAGATATAAAAATTAATACTACATCAAAATTTAACTAAGATTTGAGCTACTAGTTTTTGCTAGTCGATTTTTTATTTTGTTATTTTTAAATACCTTTATTTTGAATTTTAAGGGGGGATTTTGAAGATTTAGGGGGAGTTTTATACCAAAAACTTATATTGGTTCTTAAAACGCAAATATGAGCCAAATAAATATATGCTAATTTCACAAACAAAAATTTGAGCAAAACCAGTGACTAATTTTTTAGACACTGCCCATTTATATGCAAATTAAAATTTTGCATAAAATCCTTCAAAAAGTAATACCAATTTTTAGTTTCTGCAGGGGCTGATTTCTGTAAAAATACCAAAATCTTGATTTTGTCCAAAATAAAAATTAAGAGCATAAGGGAAATTTGCTACCTTTTAAAAAGGTAGGTCTGGCGAAGCCAGACATTTCAATACTTACAGCATTTTTACTCAGGTATCCAAAATCGCTTAAGTACCCAAAATGTACCCACAAGATATTAGGTCTGTACCCAGAATGTACCCAAACGTTTTTTAGCACTTTTCAATAAAAAAACGCTAGCTTTTTGGCTAACGTTTTAGAAAAAATATCAAAATTTATACTCAAATTTCTTCGTCGATTTCATCAATCATTTGATGATTAATTTTTCTTTTTTCTTCTTCGGTCAAATCAAAAATTTCACTCGCTAAGTATTCTTTTTGGTTCCAGTGATAAAAAATTTGATAAATATATTCTGTCGGATCTACTTCTTTAAGATAATCTAAATCACCATTTTTTAATTTCTTTCTTGCCTCTTTAAACAAACCAGAATAAACAAGAATTTGTTTACCTTTGAGTGATTTATAAAATGCATCGAATACTTTTTGATTAATTAAATAGTCGCTATCTTTACCAGAATACTTCGCCATTCCGTATAATTCTTTGTTGTTATTTTGTTTTATTTTTTGAACATGAACTTGTGTAATTTCATCGTTACCCGTTACATCTCGCCATAAATTCAGCCATTCTTTTTGACTGATGTATGACTTAGTATCTTTAAAATACGATTTATTAACGGCAATTAAAACGTGAAAATGGGGATTATAATCATCCCGCTCTTTGTTATAGGTTCCGTTGCAAAGTTAAAAATCATGTAATATTTATACTGAAAAACGAAAAATAATTAATACTAACAAAACATTTTACTGTTAAAACAATATTTGTTTTTATAGTTTTGTATAGATGTGTATATAATTTTAACTTTGCAACGGAACCGAAAAAATTCATCCACAGTGGTACCAAATAGTCTTGCCAAATTAAATGCTAATGTCAATGTAGGATCATATATTGTTTTCTATTACATTAATAGTTTCTAATAATATTGATATGTGAGAATGATGTTACCTAAAAAAGAAAATACAATTTTAAAATATGTTGTTTATCTAGTATCGAATATATCGCACACCTCAATTTCTACCGTTGTTTAATATGTTTCTTCTAATTAGTTGAGTCATCGTGTGAAATCATTTTGCATTTCTCCACTCACCAGTGTTATAATTTAGTTAACAAGGAAACTAGCATAGATGCACCAATCCCCTCACTATTGCCGTAGTGAGGGGATTTTTAGGTGTGGCTATGGTCGCCTATTTATTATTGCGATTACGTAGCCAATGCGTGAATATCGCAATAATACAACCACTGATGACTGTGGTCGTGATGTGAACAAGGATTTCTAGCATAGATTAGCACCTCCTCTCTACGCCTAAATTGACGCCTGAGAGATAGGCGACTAGTATATTATATCATCTCCAAATACACGCTGATGGTTTACTTTTAATAAGTCATTTTATAGTAATATTTTCCAAGATTTAACCTATATACTGTTCTTTTTATTACTAAATTTATCAAAATAGATGATGATACTTATATATCCTAAATGCTTTAAAACTGAGAAGTATCACCTACATGCACTATCTAATTTATGCTATAATGTGGTGTATTATTTAGAAGCTAAGGTGAGGCAAACGTTGAATAAGAATATAGACGTTCAAACGAAACAAGTTCTAAAACAAAATGGTGAAAAACAAAAATTTGAATTTGCTGCTCAAGGTTCATGGCAAAAGAAAAACGCAGATTATATTCGATACCAAGAACAAATTGAAGATGCAGTTGTTAATGTAACAATTAAAATTGAGGAACGCGGTGTTAAATTAATACGCAAAGGCGATATTAATATGAATCTTCACTTTGTGGAAGGTCATGATACGACTACACTTTACGATATACCAGCTGGTCGTATTCCTTTAACTGTTAAAACACGTAGCATCCTGCATTTTGTGAATGAAAATGGTGGAAAATTAAAAATTCAATACGAGTTACATCAGAACGATGAAAAGATGGGCTCATATCAATATGAAATTAATTATAAGGAGATAAGCGAATGAATATTATTGAAAAAGTAAAATCAACTTTAATAGAAGAAATTAAAGCAAGTATTGAAAAAGCTAATCTGGCTGAAGATATTCCCGAAATTAAAGTAGAGATACCAAAAGATACTAAAAACGGGGATTATTCAACGAATATTGCAATGGTATTAACTAAAGTTGCGAAACGTAATCCACGTGAAATTGCTCAAGCTATCGTTGATAACTTAGACACAAGTAAAGCGAACGTGAAGCAAGTAGATATCGCGGGCCCTGGTTTTATTAATTTCTACTTAGATAATCAGTATTTAACTGCAGTTATCCCAGAAGCTATCAATAAAGGTGACAAATTCGGTTGTGCAGAAGAATCTAAGAACACGAATATTTTATTAGAATATGTATCTGCTAACCCAACTGGTGATTTGCACATTGGTCATGCTAGAAATGCTGCTGTAGGTGATTCATTAGCTAATATTTTAATTGCTGCAGGTTATAATGTAACACGTGAATATTATATTAATGACGCGGGTAATCAAATTACTAACTTAGCACGTTCTATTGAAACGCGTTTCTTCGAGGCACTTGGTGATACAAGTCATGAAATGCCAGCTGATGGTTATAACGGAAAAGATATCATCGAAATTGGTAAAGATTTAGCTGATAAACACCCTGAAATGAAAGACTACTCTGATGAAGAACGTCTTAAAACATTCAGACAATTAGGTGTCGATTATGAAATGGATAAATTGAAAAAAGATTTAGCTGATTTCAACGTCCACTTTGATAACTGGTTCAGTGAAACATCATTATATGAAAATGGTGCCATTGATAACACATTAGCTAAAATGAATGAACTAGGTTATACGTATGAAGCGGATGGTGCGACATGGCTACGTACATCTGACTTTAAAGATGATAAAGACCGAGTATTAATTAAGAAAGATGGTACTTACACATACTTTACGCCAGATACAGCATATCATTACAATAAAATTAATCGTGGTAATGATATCCTAATCGATTTAATGGGTGCCGATCATCATGGTTATATTAATCGTTTGAAAGCTAGTCTTGAAACATTTGGTGTGGATAGTAATCGTCTTGAAATTCAAATCATGCAAATGGTTCGTTTAATGCAAGATGGAGTCGAAGTGAAGATGAGTAAACGTACAGGTAATGCGATTACTTTACGTGAAATTATGGATGAAGTAGGCATTGATGCTGCACGTTATTTCTTAACAATGCGTAGTCCTGATTCTCATTTCGACTTTGATTTGGAACTTGCCAAAGAAAAGTCACAAGATAATCCAATTTACTATGCTCAATACGCGCATGCACGTATTTGCTCAATCTTAAAACAAGCGAAAGAACAAGGTGTTGAAGTTACTGCTGATGCTGACTTTTCAACGATTACAAATGAAAAAGCAATCGACTTATTGAAGAAGGTTGCTGAATTTGAACCAACTATTGAAAGTGCAGCAGAAAATCGCGCACCACATCGTTTAACAAACTATATTCAAGATTTAGCTTCTGCATTCCACAAATTCTATAATGCTGAAAAAGTATTAACAGATGATGCAGAAAAGACGAAAGCTCATATAGCTTTAGTAGATGCAGTAAGAATTACGTTACACAATGCATTAGCACTGGTTGGTGTCTCTGCACCTGAATCTATGTAATCAAGAGAATTATATAAATTTTGATAACACCCTCATAAATTTCGATTTGTGAGGGTATTATTATGTAAAGATTGGAGTGAGAGTATGCCAACGCTTACGACAGAAGAACTTTACGAAACTTTATTAGAGCATATGGGACCGCAACATTGGTGGCCCGCTGAGAGCTCGGAAGAAATGATGCTCGGTGCTATATTAGTCCAAAATACGAATTGGAAAAATGCAGACATGGCTTTACTTCGGTTAAAAGAAAAAACAAACTTTGATCCTCAAAAAATTTTATCGTTGCCATTAACTGAACTACAAGAAACGATCCGTTCCAGCGGCTTTTATAGGAATAAAGGGAAAGCCATTCATGCTTTGTTTCAGTGGTTAAATCAATTTAATTTTGATTATGAAAATATTGCTCAACATTATGGAGATAATCTAAGAAGAGAATTACTAAAAATTCGTGGCATCGGTAGCGAAACAGCTGATGTTTTACTCGTCTATATCTTTAAAGGTATCGAGTTTATTCCTGATAGTTATACGAGACGTTTGTATAGTAAGTTAGGTTACGCCCATACAGAAAGTTATGATAAATTTAAAAAGCAAATTTCATTGCCTCCTCATTTTACGAATCAAGATGCTAACGAGTTTCATGCCTTATTAGATAATTTTGGGAAAAACTATTTTAATGGAAATGGGACTCAAAAATACACATTTTTAGAAGATCATTTTAATTAAGAATGATTGACTTTAACGTTATGTCATAGTCCACACTCTTAAATAGATGAATGAGGTATTAATGATATTAAAAATAAAGGAAAGTGGAGAATAAAATAATGCTAAATCATGACTATTTTACACCTAATGAAGTGAGCAAAGTGACGTCGGTTAGTACAAGAACTTTACGTTATTATCATGAGATTGGTTTACTTGTGCCTAGTTATATTGATGATAACGGGTATCGCTATTATCATTCTCAAGATATATCAAAATTACAAACAATTTTATTTCTTAGACAACTCAATTTATCGCTTGAGAACATTCAAAACTATTTTCAGCAAAGTATTAATGATAAAAATGTAATATTAGAAGAAAATTATGCTCAAATTATTCATCAACGAAATCACCTGAATCAAATCATTGATTACCTCAATCATCATCTAATTAATCATAGAAATGAGGAGATTAATATGGACAAATTTAATCAATTTGATGTGAATGAACAATATGATAAAGAAGCGGCGCTAAAATATGGTGACACGGATTACTATCAGTCATATAAAGTTAATAGAACTCAATTTAGTGATTCTGAGAAGCAAGATAATGATGATCATACTAATGAACAATTCAATCAATTTTTTAATGAGATGAATCAACTATTGGAAGATGGCTATTCAGCGGATGACGCATTTACGTATCAAAATATCGAAACGTTAAAAAAGATATTACAACGACAAGTACCAAATGCGGACAATCAATTCTTAGAATATATGACACTCACTTATGAAAGTGATGAACGTTTTGCTAAAAATATAAATAAAAATCGTAATGATTATTTAAATGAATATATTGCAAGAGCAATTCGAGCTTATATTAAATAAAGTATTCTCTTCAATTCTTTATTGTGTAATGATTATAGTGAATCATATTTAAAGGAGACGCTATAATGATTGAGTCGTATCAGCTATTCTGGAAAAATTATTTCAATGTACAAGGTCGAACTCGTAGACGACATTATTGGTTTGCAACATTAGCTAATATCATCGTACTTGTATTATTAAGTTTACTTGCAGACTTACTTAAATGGGTGTTTGGCGGTGGAGATACGTTTTTTAACATTGTGTATGAAACGATTGATGTCATCATTGTAATAGGTACATTTACTATGTCAGTACGTCGATTTCATGATGTTGGGCGCACAATGTTAATTCCGTTAATTATGTTAATATCGATGCTGTTACGAGGATTAATTGTATTATTAGAAACAATATCTAATGTGTATTTGAGTAATTTTTATTCTGACGTATCGTTGATGATTGCAACGGTAGTTGTATTAGTTATTTCGATCGTATTATTAATTGTATCAATTTTCGCATTGATTTATTGTGTTACAGATAGTGAAAAAGGTACAAATGAGTATGGAACTAATCCCAAGGCAACGTAATGTTAAGAAAAGCATTGAGTATTTCTAAATTTAGAGATATTCAATGCTTTTTAATATTTAAAATTTTCCATGAAACAAATAATAATATAAAATTACACAATTAAATATAAAAAACTAAATTAATATTTAATATTATTTGTTATGATATATGCATACATAATCTAGAAAGGAATGTGTGAACGTGTTAAATAAAAAGTTATGGATATTACTTAGTTTAGTCATGTTGATTCTTGTCGCTTGTGGACAAAACGACCAACATAAACAAGAAGATAAACAAAGTAATCAATCTGATTCCAACTCGAAAGAGCATTCATACAAACGTATCGTGTCGCTTATGCCAAGTAATACGGAAATTCTTTATGAATTAGGTCTCGGAAAAGATGTTGTAGGTGTTTCTACAGTGGACGATTACCCTAAAGATGTTAAAAAGGGGAAAGAACAATTTAATACAATGAATTTAAATAAAGAAGCCTTATTAAAAGTCAAACCCGATTTAATTTTAGCACATGAATCTCAAAAAGGAACTTCAAAGAAAGTGTTAGATAGTCTTGAAAAAAATGGCGTAAAAGTGGTTTATGTGAAAGATGCACAATCATTGGATCAAACGTATGAAACTTTTAAACAAATAGGTAAAGTAACGGGACGTGAACATGAAGCTAACGAACTTATTGATGAGACGAAGCACAATGTTGAAAAAGTAATAAAGTCGGTGCCAAGACATCATAGGTCACAATCTGTTTTTATGGAAGTCTCTTCTAAACCTGAAATATATACAGCAGGCAAACATACATTTTTTGATGACATGTTATCCCAATTAGATGCTAAAAATAGCTTTTCAAATATAGAAGGTTGGAAACCAGTGGATAAAGAAGGTATCATTAAAAAGAATCCAGATATCCTCATTTCTACAGAAGGTCTATCTAAATCAGATTACTATAAAGTGATTAAAAAACGTGATGGTTTCCGTCAAATTAAAGCTGTGAAAAATGGACGTATTGAAACTGTGAACGGTGATGAAATTTCACGTCCAGGCCCTCGTATTGATGAAGGTTTAAAACAATTAAGAGACGCTATTTATAAAAGATAAATTCATATGAATTAAATAGTTATTGTAAAAGTGAGATTAGTACAATTTATATTGAAAAGTTACATTACAAATCCCCTATAGCTGACTGAACTGAGAAGAGCTTTAAATCAAGCTTTTCTCAGTTTTAATTATTTTTGCGACTATGCAACTACGGGACCTAGCAAAAAGAATGTTATATAGAAATGCTATAACTAATGCAAGCTAAGTCTACGAATATAAAAGAATGCTGCCCTCAGTCCCATTCTTTTATATCATCAGTTATAATAGAAGAAATAATAGAAAGATTATTGATGAGTTGATAAAATGACAAGAAATATATATTTAACATTTCTAAGTTGGTGCATATGTTTAATCGGTGCCATAGGACTTTATTTACTATGGGACTTAGGGAGCTTAACGGATTCATTTAATCAAATGATATTGCTTAAAGTTCGGTTGCCAAGAATTATTGAGGCCTTATTAACAGGAGCAATATTAACACTAGCAGGTCAGATGTTTCAGACTGTTTTAAATAATCCTCTAGCCGATAGTTTTACATTAGGACTGGCAAGTGGTGCTACATTCGGTTCTGGATTGGCGATATTTCTAGGATTATCTTTTATTTGGGTGCCCATCTTTTCAATTAGCACTAGTTTAATCGCATTGTTGATCGTCTTAATGATTGCTGCCAAAATCTCACGTGGTTATCCACTTAAAATTCTTATTATTACTGGTTTGATGATAGGTGCACTCTTTAATGCATTATTGTATATTCTAGTTTTAATTAAACCTAATAAGATGAACCAAATAGCTAACTACTTTTTCGGAGGATTTGCAGCGGCTGAAACGCGAGAGGTCATATACATCGGTCTAATAGCTATACCTATTATATTGATTCTACTTAGTATGGTGCCAGCGATTAAGTTATTACAATTAGGTGAATTGAAGAGCCGGTCATTAGGTTTAAACGTCCAACAAGTCATGTTTTTGATACTAACACTAGCATCTATAATAACAGCAGTCGCGATAGCATATACAGGTGTTATTGGTTTCATCGGCATGATAGTGCCTCAACTGATAAGACGCTATTATTGGAGATTTACGTTAGGCATTCAAATGATATTAAATATTTTAATCGGTGCTACAATGATGTTGATTGCAGATTGGATTGGTAGTGTGTTAATTCATCCAGTGCAAATACCAGCTAGTATTATTTTGGCTTTAATAGGTATTCCAACATTATTTTACATTTTGCTTAAGCAATCTAAAGATATTTAAACATACATTTAACTGTATCACATGGATGTTACGTTATTATTTTATGGAAGACTTTTTGATAAAATGAGAATAATTATAGAGTTAAGAGGGAATTGACAATGGACTTAAGTCATATAAAAGCAATCGTGTTTGATTTAGAAGGTACATTATTAGATAGAACAAAATCTCGAGATAAATTCATTGAGGAACAATATGAACGATTTCATGATTACTTCGTACATGTTCAATTAGCAGATTTTAAACAAAAATTTATAGAATTAGATGACGATGAAGATAATGATAAACCTGATTTATATAAAGCAATTATTAAGCAGTTCCATATTGATCGTTTAACATGGAAAGATTTATTTAATGATTTTGAAATGCATTTCTATCGTTACGTATTCCCTTATTATGACACGCTATATACTTTGGAGAAATTATCGCAAAATAATTATGTTTTAGGTGTTATCGCAAATGGTAAATCTAAAATTAAACAATTTCGTTTACAATCATTAGGATTAGGGCATGTAATCAATTATTTATCAACTTCTGAAACTGTAGGATTCCGTAAGCCTCATCCTAAAATATTTGAAGATATGATTAATCAATTAAATGTTCAACCTGAAGAGATAATGTATGTGGGTGATGATGCTTTAAATGATGTAGCACCAGCTCGCGCAATGGGCATGGTAAGTGTGTGGTTTAAACATGATGACGCTGAATTAGAACCTTTAGAAGAAGAGGTTGACTTTATTATTACTACAAGTGAAGAGTTATTATCAATATTACCGATTCATATAAAACAAGGAGGAGATTCATAAGATGGATTTATTTACTAGAAAAGGTGGTTTATCCTTACATTACAATACGATGGGTGAGGGATATCCTGTTGTCTTAGTACATACAGCATATGAAAATGCTTCTATATTTCAAAATTTAGCAAAAGAATTGGCAAAATCTTTTCAAGTAGTTTTACTAGATTTAAGAGGACATGGCTATTCAGATAAACCAAGGCAAATTGATTTCAAAGAATTTGCCGATGATATCATACAATTACTAGATTATTTGTATATTGATGAATCAGCATTAATAGGTCATGAAATGGGCGCAGCCATAATTGCGGATTTGGCAGAACGTTATCCTAATTATGTGTCATCCCTCATAATGGTAACACCAACATCTATTGAGGGTGAATTACCTGAAGAACGTTTATTCAGAAAATATTCACATAAAATTAGAAACTGGGATGACGAAAAACAAAATAAGTTTTTAGAAAAGCATCGTTATCATAAGCCGAGAAAAGTTAATAAGTTTTTAAAACATGTTGAGGATACGAATGCAATTTCTACAAAAGAGGAGACACAAGCGATTGAAGATGTGTTCAAAGAAACTGCGATTTCAAGCGTATTTGAACATGTAACGAAACCGACGTTAATTATTGCGGGAGAACATGGTGAGCGTATTACAACACTTGAATCTAAAGAAGTAGCCGATTTAGTTAAAGAGTCACAATTTGATGTGTATGCTCAATCAAGTTTATATCCTTTTGAGGAAGAGAAAGATAAGTTTATTGAAGATGTAACACCATTTATTAAGAAATATATGCCTGAACACTAATTGTTGTTAGGATATCTTCAGTCGTCATCCTGATTTGTTACATAAAATAACTTATTTTGTAATATTTTCGTAACAATACTGTTATTTTAGTAATAAATGGGGTATACTATGAATAAGCACAAGACGAGAAACGAGATAAAGGAGAGAGTGCTTATGAAAAAATTAGTAGCGGCATTTTTAGTCTCTGGACTAGTAATGACAGGAGTAGGCGTTAATCATGCTGAAGCAGCTAGCGGTAATACAATTCAAACAGTTCAACAATTAACTCAAGGTGAAAAATCATTAGAAAATATTACACTTGGCGAATCAATCAAAAATGTTTCAAACAAATATGGTACACCGATTTATTCTAAAAATCCAAGCAACAATGAAGGTTATTATGAGTATCGCACAAATAAAGGTTTATTAGTTGTAACTGCAGTAGGTAAAAAGAACCAAGGTTATGTTACTAGAATTTCTATGACTTATAATGAAGCTAATGGCCCAACTTATAATCAAGTTAAGAAAAATTTAGGCCAAAATGCAGTGGCACGAGTTCAATATAATAAAGTAAGCGGCAATTTTGGATATATTCAAAAAGGTAAAACAAGCTATCAATTTGGCTCAAATTCACCTCAAGATAAAAACTTAAAATTATATCGTATTGATCTTGCTAAATAATAAAAATAACAAATTTTATAATTTCATCACTAGGAGCATGACGTTAAATTCTAACTTTTGAATAACGTCATGCTCTTATTTTTCGTCATTAAACAGAAAATAATGTCAATGTATGATAAAATTTTAAATTGAACAATTAACAATCGTATAGATGTTATTAAACTATAGCAAAGGAGTAACTCATGAGAACCAACGATAAAGTGTTACTTGAAAATATTAACGATTACTTTAGCCACAAAGGGATGGCACCTAATTTAATCGATGATATAAAAGAAAATTTGCGCAATGATTTGAAAAGGTCTGAATCAAAAGATGAAGATTATTTAGATTATCGTGGCAAATCTCCAGCACAAATTATTTTGATTATTCAACGAAATTTATTCGGTTTACAAACGAATCCTGTTATTTTCTTTATTATGAATTTTATCTTAATATCATATCTTTATGATAAGCAATATGTGCCATTTCAAGCGGCTACAGCAATTTCTATATTCTATTGTATAATCATTTTTCCATTATCGATTTTTATTAATATTCGTATTGATAAGAAGAAGTTTCTATATAGCAATCGTTTTGAAATGATACTAGGATATATCGTTGCGATAATTGCACTAATTTTAATCATTATGCGTGCTTTTAATCTAAATTGGGGAATCATTCCCATCACTATTTATAGTCATCAAGTCGTTTTTTTTATAGGTATTATACTAAGCTTGATCGGTGTCTTTTTTAAAAAAATAGAGTACACAGCAATTGGTTTATTATTCTGTCAAAAGACGATTGATGCAGTAGTGACAAAACCTGAAATTGCACAAATCATTTCTCTTATTATATGGATCATGATAGTGGCATTGATCGTTTTTTATACAATTAAATTATCATCAAGGACGAGGGTGTAACGCTTAATTAACATAAGCTTGAAATAAATATTATTTGAGTTTACATTCCCAGTTCAAAATAGATAAGCAAATTAACTTGAGAGTAGGGCCTGGGACATAAGCAATGTCTCAGGAGTTATTATATTGGCAGTCATTGACTGAGTTAAAAAGCACTTGTAACAAGTGCTTTTTTAATTTAAAAAATATTTATATAATAATGATTTTAATAAAGTTAAGAACATTCATAGCGTAACTTTTAATGAAGTGGGTATAGTAACAATTAAGGGAGGTGCCAATATGAAAAAAATCGAAACGTTAAACCAAACAAAATTAGCTTATCAAGATGAAGGACATGGCAGCCCCGTTATCTTAATTCATGGCTTAGATGGTAATTCGGCAGCGTTTGATTTATTAAACAAACAACTCCAACAAAACTATAGAGTGATTGCGTATGATGTTCGAGGACATGGTAAATCGTCACGTCCAGATTCATATAACTTAGAAGATCATGTGAAAGATTTATATGTACTTATCAATAAATTAAACTTAAAGAAAGCGCATCTATTAGGTCATGATATGGGAGGGGTTATTGCTAGAGAATTTACCGAAAAACATGAAAATCATTTATTATCTTTAACAATTATCTCTTCAAAAGCTGAGGATATCGTTCATGGTTTTACGAAATTAATGATTGAGCACCAAGACGAAATTGCAGGGTTTAATAAATCTGAAGCATTACTTTTATTATTCCCGTATATCTATAAAGAACAAGAATCAGCAATGAAATGGATTCAACGGCAACGCTTATACAGTAAACAAAATTCCGAGGATAGTGCTATAGCAAGCAGAGCACTTTTAGATACGGCTTATGCGAATAAAGGGTACACACATTATGTTAAAGTTCCTACATTAATTATAAACGGACGCTATGATCCAATTATAAATGATAAGAATCATTATAAAATAGAAGAGCGTTATCAAAATGTTGAGAAGGTTTTATTTGAAGAATCTGGACATGCACCCTATGTTGAAGAAGAAGATAAGTTTCTAGTCTTATATTTAAGTTTTTTAGAAAATGTTGAACAGGTAACAGAAGTGAATCATTAAATGATATTAGTTATTTTTATAAGTGGATGCCTGTTTGATGAATCATGATATAAAGCTTTTACATTAATATATTAGATGGAAATATTATAATTTAAAATACATTTGTAATACGACATATGATATACAAAAAAGCCAGTAAGTGAAATTTACGGATTTCATTTATTGGCTTTGTTATTTAAAAATAATATCTCAGGGTTATAAATTCATATCGAAACGAATAGAATTAGAAAAGCCACAAAGAAATTATAATTCAGTTTCTTTGTTAGCTTCTTCGATACGAGTATTTACTTTATTTAATAATGAATCGATTTTTTTACGTTGTGTACTATTTACAAGAATTAATACAGTTCTTTCATCGTGTTCATTACGTTTTTTATCAAAATAATCTTCTTGAGATAAATTTTTCACTGCTTTAACTACTTGTGGTTGTTTGTAGTTTAAGTGATTAATGATATCTTTTAAATAATATGCCTCTTCTTTACTTTGACTAATATATGTTAAAACTGCGAATTCTTCAAAGCTAATTGAAAATTCTTTTTTGATGATGTTTTTTAATTTATCTGCGTATGTGATCATTGATAATAATTCGAAACAATCATTGATTTTTGAAATTGCCATTTTGAAACCTCCCCAACTAATTGTGCACTTTTTCTATTTTGCCCGTTAAATTATATATAACGTCTTATAATAGTTAAAATTACTTAAATAATTTAGATTAAAAGAATTTTATTAAATTAATTTAATGCTATATTATTTAGTTAATTATAACTAAATAAAATTAAGAAGTAAACAAAGAAGTACTTAATAAAACAATATTTTGATTATTATATTCTTTGTTTGAATTTCAAAGCAATTTATAAAAATCAATTAATTAAGAACAATTATTATTTCGCTCTATATAATAAATTTTAATATGAATATACAATTGCAAAAAATCACTGCTATTTTTGTAGAAGTGATGATGAAGGATGCACAATCACTTTATCTCCAATATTTAATCCATTGGATACCATAATATACCCATTTTTTTGACTTTTAGTATATTCTATTCTTCTTTTAATAATTTTGTTATTTTGTGTAATTAAAACATAATAATTTTCATAAATTGCACTTATAGGTAGTTCTATTTTAGAAGTTCCAACATCGATATCAAAGTGGCGTCCAAGAGGGTATTGATCTTGAGTCGAAATATCTACTTGATAAATTGATTCACCTTTTTCTACTTTATAAGGGATTTGAATGATAGAAAGAATTTTACCAGTAAATAATTTGGAGTGATTTCTTGTAACGTTTACATCTTGATTCGCTTTAATATGTTCCAATTGAGATTCAGTTATACTAGCACGAATAATATGTTTTTCGCTATTAATTTGCATTATTTTTGTATTTAATTTAGAAGGATGTGCTTCTAGGATAGTTACTTTTCCAGGAATAGGGGAATTAATGCGTGTTTGAAGTCGAGTTTGGAGTTCTAATATTTGGCTGTTTAGCGTTAACTGTTGACTAATTGATTGTTTCGGTGAATGGTTGATAAGTGAGGATAGGGCCTTCTTTTTATCTACAATAAGCTTTTCAAGGAGCGGATTATAATACTCTAATAAAGGTGTATCAGAATGGATGATTTCATCATTTTTGACAAGTAAGGAAGAAACATTTCCTAAAGATGGATTGAAATATAAAGTGAAACTTTCTTGAGGTTGTTGTTCGCCAATGAATGAAAGAGAGTATTGAGGTTTTGCAGTAATGGTTTCTATTTTAGATGTGTCAGGTTCTGTTGGAATTTTTGCATAAATATGACATACAAAGGATATGACGAGGAGGATAAGTGTGGCAATTAAAATTCTTAACGGGGTAAAAAATGTCTTCAATAAGATCACCTCTATAAAATTTTTATACAACTATTATACAATGGAGATATAACGAATAAGTGTAATATCGTATAAATAAAAAAATGTCTTCTCAATTACTAAGAAAAGAAGACATTTTAAATAAAGATATTAATATAGTGTTGTAAAAACTAAAAGAGGCGTAACAAAATAATTCCTATAGCTATGGCAATTAGCCCACTAAACTTGCGAAGTGTTATTGGATTCTTGCGAACGCCTAAACCGAAATGATCAATGATAACGCCCATTAACATTTGACCTAACATTGCGACGATAGTTGTCAGTGCTGCACCTAAAAACGGCATCAGAATTATATTTGATGTGACAAATACAACGCCTAGAACACCACCAATAAAATGTATTGGCTTGATTTTACCGATATCAGGATGTGTGATTTTAATTTTGAGACTTCTGTTAAATATTAACGTTAAAATGAATAATGCTAATGTACCAACAGTGAAAGATACGAGTGCGGCAAATAGCGAATTATGCATTTGCTGAGCTAGACCACTGTTAATTGTAGTTTGTAATGGTGGCGCAAACCCAAATATAAAGCCGATGATAAGCCAAACATAAAACATATGATTTGTTTTTTCTTGGAGTTTATTTTTAGGTATATAGTTCATTAATAAGATACCGAAGAATAGGATTATGATGCCTACTGCTTTTAGGAAAGTGAATGAATGATTGCTTGCGCCAAGTAGACCGAAAGTATCTATGAAGACCCCCATGATGATTTGACCAGCTACTGTCATGACAACAGTTAACGCTGCGCCTAAACGAGGCAGTAATAATAAGTTTCCTGTTAAGAAACAAACACCTAGTAGACCACCAACCCACCAATGATAGTCAATTGTATGTCCACTATAAAATGAAGCGTCAAATAATTTAGGATTAAAAATCATATTTAAAATAAATAAAAATAGTGTACCTACGAAAAATGAAATGGTAGATGCATAAAAAGATGATTCTGTATATCGTCCTAGGCGAGAATTGATTGAGGTTTGGATTGGGACCATCATACCAGCCACAATACCGAGTATAAATAAAAATGCCACGATAGACCCCCTATATTTTCTTTCATAACTAAAACATCATTATTATACGCATTTTAGTTTCCAATTTCAAAATACGAATATCAACGCATTTTACTAATGGTGGACTCAGAATATAAATTATTGAAGTATTAATTATAAAAAAAGAAGCTAGGACAGAATTCTTTTCGAATTCTTCATCCTAGCTTCGCAAGGTTGACTAGAAGTGAGAAAAGCTTGATTTAAGCGTCTTGTCAGCTTAGTCAACTATTACGAATATACGCAGTAGTCATGAAACATTTTTTGTCTCACACTCATTGAAACATCAGAATGTGTTATTTAGTTTCAAATAGAGTAGTACTCGTAACGTCTATTAATTTAGCATAAGTGGCTTTAATAGGTGTGCCAACTGTAGGTTGTAGAATATTAAGTTTAATAATATTATCCATAGCAGCTTTAGCATCAGCCTCAGACACAGCAACGTTAACTTGTGGGAATTGCAATTTAGCAGTTTTATTTAAATTTGTTTTAAAAGCAAGTTCTAAAGTCTTTGACATGTAGAATACCTCCTTTCTTAATTTTTAAGTTAAATTAGGCTAAAACTTGTGTTTTAACCACCTCAACTTTATCGAATGTTTCATTAATCAGATGTGCAATGATATTGACGAATGATCTGATTTCTGAATCTGTGGCTTTAGTGTTTAAGTTAGTAAAACGACGTTTTGTTTCTTTCGCTTTACCACTTGCGTCGTGAGTGATATGCGTGCAAACAACAGATAATTGTGAAATTTCATTCATATGTTTGTCACCTCCTTTCACTCTATATATCGAAATCCATTCATAAAAGGGACACATTTATATAAAGAAATTTGAGCAAAAACATTTAATGTTACTAAAATATGGTTTATCATTAAATAAGAAACTTTTATGAGGTGGATAAATGAATCAAGTTGAACCGATCAGAAATAAAGATGATATAAAAAAGATGTATGATGTATTAAAAAAGAAATCTGATAGAGATTATCTTTTATTTAAATTAGCTATACATACGGGTATACGTTTAACAGATTTATTAAATCTAAAAGTGAAAGACGTCAAAATGATTGATCAAGATGAAATAAAATCATCTTGGATTGAGTCGTGTGCGCCTGCAATCAAAATCTTGTTACCAAACGATTTACGTGAAGAGGTTAGAAGATTTATTGAATATAATAAGCTTATGGATGATCATTTATTATTCCAATCGATAAGAACACATAAAGAGTTATCTAGACAACAAGCTTACCGAATCATTCATCATGCCGCTGAAGAGTTAGGTTTGTGTCATATTGGATTGACCACTTTGCGAAAAACATTTGCTTATCATGCTTATCAATCGGGTATTTCTATTGCAATCATACAAAAATATTTAGGTCATCAGACAACTCAAGAAACGGTGAAATTTATCGGGTTGTCTGCCGATGATGAACTTCATACAATTATCGCTTTAAATTTATAATTGATTTTCACTGAAAAGGAGGCTTTTGATGAGCTTAGTATATTTACTAGGTGGACTAATAGTTATTATGTTAATCGTCTTAATGACGTTGTTTATTAAGCCATTGAGACGGTTCGCTGGATATATTGCTTTGTTAGCGCCTATTTTAGCTTCGGGATATTTCTTAGCCCAAATTCCTAATGTTCTACATGGAAAATTTGTAGAATTTAAAATTCCATGGATGCCCGCTATTGATGTTAATCTAGATTTTCGATTAGATGGTCTAGGATTAATGTTTGGATTAATTATCTCCATTATAGGGGTGGCAGTATTCTTTTATGCTACTCAGTATTTATCTGTTAATATAGATAACTTACCGCGTTTCTTCTTATATTTATTATTATTCATGTTTAGTATGTTGGGTATTGTAGTCTCAAATAATACTATCTTAATGTATGTTTCCTGGGAATTAACAAGTGTATCGTCATTCTTATTAATTTCATACTGGTATAGCAATGCCGAAAGTCAATTAGGCGCCATTCAATCATTTATTATCACTGTTTTAGGTGGTTTAGCCTTATTAACAGGATTCATTATGTTGTATATCATTACTGGTACAAATACGATTTCAGAATTACTTACTCAAAGTCATAGCATTAGTAAACATGCTCTATTTATACCAATGATGATAATGTTGTTAATAGGTGCATTTACGAAATCAGCCCAATTTCCATTCCATATTTGGCTACCTAAAGCCATGGCTGCACCAACCCCTGTAAGTGCCTATTTACACTCAGCTACTATGGTTAAAGCTGGTATCTTTTTACTATTTAAATTCACGCCTATCTTAGGTTTAAGTGATAGTTATATTTATATTGTTACTTTTGTAGGTTTGATTACAATGATATTTGGCTCTGTAACGGCCGTAAGACAATATGATTTAAAAGGTATCTTAGCGTATTCAACAATTAGCCAACTAGGAATGATTATGTCGATGGTTGGTCTAGGTGGAGGTGTTGCGCAACACTCATCAGGTCCAATGTCAGAGACGTATACATTAATTTTATTCGCCGGTTTATTCCATTTAATGAATCACGCAATATTTAAATGTGCTCTATTTATGGGTGTCGGAATCATTGATCATGAAGCTGGTACGAGAGATATTCGCCGACTAAGTGGAATGCGTAAATTCTTCCCGAAAATGAATTTAGTTATGACACTTGCTGCGTTATCAATGGCAGGTGTGCCGTTGTTAAATGGTTTCTTAAGTAAAGAGATGTTCTTCGATTCTTTAGTTAGCGCAATCGAACTTCAACAATTTGGTTTAACGTTAACGATTATTGTTGTAGCTATTGGTGTTATAGCAAGTATCTTTACTTTTGTGTATGCAGTTTACATGTTTAAAGAAACTTATTGGGGAGAATTTGATGAAAAGAAAGTGCCAAAGAAACATATTCATGAACCTTGGTTGTTCAGTTTACCTGCAATAATTTTAATGGTTATGATACCAATCATTTTCTTTATTCCCAACTTTTTCACTGAGCACTTAGTATTGCCGGCACTACGAAATGTTACCAATTTGGGTAGTAGCGTAGATGCAATAGCACCGCATGTTTCTCAATGGCATGGTGTTAATTTGCCACTCATTTTTAGTGTGATTGTTATTATAGTTGGTCTCATTGTAGCGTTAAAAGTAAACTGGAAAGCTATTACGCATCAAGTCATTAAATATGCTTCTATTACAAATTCTTATCGCAACGTGTATCGAGGATTTGAACGTTATTCAGGTCAAATGATTCGAGGTTTAATGAATAACAGATTAAACCATTATAATATTATAACGGTTCTTATTTTCTCTATATTAATTGCATATGGCATATTCCAAGTAGGTTTGCCAAAGTTACATCAAATAGAAGTTTCAGAATTTGGTCCATTGGAAGTTATTTTAGGCATTATGATTAGTGTTGTCGGTATAGCGTTAGTGTTTATTCGACAACGTTTAACAATGGTTATTTTAAATGGAATTATTGGTTACAGTGTTGCATTATTCTTCTTATTAATGAGAGCACCAGATTTAGCGTTAACTCAATTAGTAGTAGAAACAATTACGACCATTCTCTTTATTGTAAGTTTCTCTAGATTGCCAAATATCGCTCGTACAACAGCGAATATGAAAAAAGAAGCAATCAAAATTATCGTATCATTTATTATGGCTGGAGCCGTAGTAACGCTCATATTTATTGCGCAACAAGGTGATGGTCTAGAGTCAATTTCTAAATATTATACGAATGCCTATGAATTGACTGGTGGTAAAAACATTGTAAATGCTATTTTAGGAGATTTCAGAGCCTTAGATACAATGTTTGAAGGTATCGTCTTAATTATTGCCGGTTTAGGTATTTATACATTATTACATTACAAAGATAGGAGGGGCCAAGATGAAAGAAAATGATGTTGTGTTAAGAACCGTTACTAAAATCGTCGTATTTATTTTATTAACATTCGGCTTTTATGTTTTCTTTGCGGGACATAACAATCCTGGTGGCGGTTTTATAGGTGGTCTTATCTTTAGTTCGGCCTTTATCCTAATGTTCCTAGCTTTTGATGTACATGAAGTATTAGAAAGTTTACCTATTGATTTTAAAAAGTTAATGATTGTTGGTGCCATAATCTCAGCACTTACTGCAATCGTTCCGGTTTTCTTTGGTAAATCGTTCCTATACCAAAGTGAAGCATACATCCATTTTCCATTATTAGGTGAATTACATGTAACGACAATTACATTATTTGAATTAGGGATATTGTTAACGGTTGTCGGCGTCATCGTAACAATTATGTTGGCTTTGAGTGGTGGTAAATCATGAATTTAATATTATTACTTGTGATAGGATTTTTAGTATTTATAGGAACGTACATGATACTATCACTCAACTTAATTCGAATTGTTATAGGTATTTCGATTTATACGCATGCGGGAAATCTAATTATTATGAGTATGGGTCATTATAGTAATAAGATGACGGAACCTTTAATTCACGGTTCTAATACTAATTATGTGGATCCATTATTGCAGGCTATTGTTTTAACTGCAATCGTTATCGGATTTGCAATGACTGCCTTCTTACTAGTATTAGTTTATCGAACATACCGTGTTACTAAAGAAGCAAATATTGATGTATTAAGAGGAGAGGAGGATGAAAATGAACAGTAATTTATTAGTCCTTCCAATCCTATTACCATTGTTATGTGCATTAGTCCTTGTTTTTACTAAAGAAAAGAACAGGCTATCTAAAATTTTGTACATTGGAACAATGTCTGTTAATACAATTATTTCATTATGTTTATTGATATACGTCTTACAACATAAACCCATTACGCTTGATTTTGGTGGTTGGGCAGCACCTTATGGTATCCAATTCTTAGGTGATTCACTGAGTTTAGTTATGGTTACAGTGGCGTCATTTGTTGTGACACTCATTATGTCATACGGATTTGGTCGTGGGGAAGATCGTGTTAATCGATACTACTTGCCTACTTTTATCTTATTCTTAACAACAGGCGTTATTGGCTCTTTCTTAACATCTGATTTATTTAACCTGTATGTTATGTTTGAAATCATGTTACTAGCTTCATTTGTATTAGTAACGTTAGGACAATCTGTCGAACAATTAAGAGCAGCCATTATTTATGTTGTACTGAATATCGTAGGATCATGGTTATTCTTGTTAGGTATTGGTTTATTATACAAGATGGTTGGAACATTAAACTTCTCACAAGTTGCTTTACGTTTAGATCAAATCCATGATAATAAAGCGATTATTATTATTTCAATTGTATTTATAGTGGCCTTTGGTTCGAAAGCTGCCTTAGTACTATTTATGTGGTTGCCTAAAGCTTATGCAGTGCTTAACACTGAACTTGCCGCTTTATTTGCAGCGTTAATGACGAAGGTAGGTGCATATGCACTCATTCGTTTCTTTACACTTCTATTTGATCAACATACGGGTGTGACACATCCATTGTTAGTATTTATGTCATGTATCACAATGCTTATAGGCGCTTTCGGTGTTATTGCATATCGTGATATTAAGAAAGTGGCTTCATATCAAGTTATATTATCGATAGGTTTTGTCATTTTAGGTCTAGGTTCCAATACCTTTGCAGGTGTACATGGTGCTATCTTCTATCTAGCGAATGACATTATTGTGAAGACAATGTTGTTCTTTATTATAGGTAGTTTAGTTTATATGTCTGGTTACCGCGAATATAAATATTTATGTGGATTAGCTAAGAAAGAACCATTCTTTGGTGTTGCATTTGTTGTTATGATATTTGCGATTGGAGGCGTACCGCCATTTAGTGGTTTCCCAGGAAAAGTACTCATCTTCCAAGGTGCGATTGAAAATGGTAACTACATTGGCTTAGCGTTAATGATTATCACAAGTCTATTAGCAATGTATAGTCTGTTTAGAATTTTATTTATTATGTACTTTGGAGACAATGATGGTGAACAGGTTGATTTCAATCCACTACCTAAGCACCGTAAAACGATTCTGGGTATTTTAGTCGCAGTCGTACTTGCAATGGGTATTGCAGCGCCAGTTGTGATGAATGCTACTGAAAATGCAACAAAATTGAATATGGATGATAATTATTTCCATAGCATTGTCAATTCACATTTGAAGGAGGGGAATAAATGAGACAAGTTGTATTGAACATATTAATCGCATTTTTATGGGTACTGTTTCAAGATGAAGACTCATTTCAATTCTCTACCTTCGTATCTGGCTTCATCATTGGTTTAATCGTAATTT
This sequence comes from Staphylococcus sp. HMSC062A01, assembly GCF_001836805.1. Lineage (NCBI taxonomy): Bacteria > Bacillati > Bacillota > Bacilli > Caryophanales > Staphylococcaceae > Staphylococcus > Staphylococcus sp. HMSC062A01. The sequence continues at coordinate 119,783 of NZ_KV830640.1, read as the reverse complement.
ATATATTACATCGTTTCTTTGGGCAATCTTTTTATCCTAAGAAGATATGGATTGCTATAAAGTTCTTAGGTGTGTATTTATACCAATTAATTACTTCTAGTATTAGTATTATTAATTATATTCTATTTAAAACGAGACATATGAACCCTGGGTTATTAACATATGAAACGAATTTAAAAAATGATTGGGCAATTACGTTTTTAACTATTCTAATCATTATTACGCCTGGTTCAACAGTTATTCGTATTTCGAAGACTACCAATAAATTCTTTATACACAGTATAGATGTTTCAGAAAAAGAAAAAGAAAGTCTGCTTAAAAGCATAAAACAATATGAGAACTTGATTACGGAGGTGTCACAATGATTGAAACGCTCACGAATTTTTTTATTACAAGTGCATTAGTATTATTTGGCATAGCGTTCATAATTGGATTATTCCGTTTAATCAAAGGACCTACTACAGCTGATAGGGTTGTGGCATTCGATGCTTCCAGTGCTGTCATCATGTGCATTATAGGTATAGTTAGTGTTATTTATAATACTGTTTCGTTCCTTGATTCCATAATGCTTGTTGCAATTATTTCATTTGTAAGTTCTGTATCTATTTCTAGATTTATAGGGGGAGGTCGAGTATTCAATGGCACAAATAAACGAAATCATTGATTTGATTGCCGCTTTCCTCATATTTCTAGGCAGTATCATTGCCGTAATTAGTGCAATTGGAATTGTAAAATTTCAAGATGTCTTTTTACGAAGTCATGCATCTACCAAGAGTTCTACGCTATCTGTCTTACTAATATTAGTGGGTGTATTAATTTACTTTACGAATGAACAAAGCTTCTTTAGTGTTAGATTATTATTATCAATTGTTTTTATTAATTTAACATCACCGGTAGGTATGCATTTAGTTGCCAGAGCAGCATATCGGACAGGTGCATACATGTATCGCAAAGATGATGCACTAAGTCGATCTTCCATTTTATTAAGTTCTAAAGAATACAATTCTACAGAAGAACTTAAAAATCGAGCTCGAATTCGAGAAGAGCGTCGTGAAAAAATTTATTACGATGTTCAGAAGCAGCGACAGAAAGAAAAAGAAAAACAGCAAGAAGAAAAAATCGAAAGTTTATCAGAAACTAGAAGAGAAACTAAAGATTGATTAAATCAATGAGATTGAACAAGAATGAGTAATAGTTAAGACTACTACTTTGAAATGCTCAATCTCATTTTTTTAAATTTATATAAGAGACCAGTGTCATTAACACGGTCGATATACTTAAATAAATGTAAAGAAGTAGGAAAGGTATGGGGGATGTAGCGATTATAAAATGAATAACCAATAATAAAATTGGCGTTATTAAACTAAGTAATAAAAATAATAAGTCCATATAAGACCAGTGTTTCGTTGTAAAAAGATAAAAGATTTCTAAAAGCCATATAATCAGAAATAAAATTGGGTACGCAATTATAAATGGGACAAACACAACCATTTGTGCCAATGCATTCTCGCTTTCAAGTTCAGACAATGGTGGCAGAAATAATGTCCAAAAGAACAAGGTTGCAATCATTAGTACAAAAGACCATATAAGAAGAACTAATTTAAATTTATTCATAATAAATGACTTCTATTACTGAATTTTATTGTAATAGGGAATGAAAAATGTATGTATGGTTTAGAAGTGAATTATAGTGTCTTCAATTTAATTAAAATAGATTAGAAATGAATGCAAGTTAGTTAATTCATTGTAACTTTAATGGTAAAATTATAATTAACCGATTGTGAGTTTAAGATGTATTTTATCAGGATATAAATAGACATAAAACTTATTTTTATATTAGGCAAGTCTTATTTCTCCAATTAAATATGAAGTATAAAATGGGGTGGAAGTTTGGAAATATTTGAAACGATTCTCATATTTCTAGCAGTAGTTATTGTAAGCTCCTTTGTTCATACTTTTTTACCCAAAGTGCCTCTGGCATTCATTCAAATTGCTTTAGGAATGCTCCTCTTTTTAACGCCAGTACCTGTAGAATTTAACTTCGATTCAGAACTTTTTATGGTAGCAACGATTGCACCGTTACTTTTTGTGGAAGGTGTTAACGTTTCTAGAGCTCATTTACGTCGTTATATTAAACCAGTGATGTTAATGGCTTTAGGACTCGTTATTACAACTGTTATTGGTGTAGGTCTATTTATTCATTGGATTTGGCCGACACTTCCTATTGGTGCAGCTTTTGCCGTAGCCGCAATATTATGTCCAACTGATGCTGTGGCAGTGCAAGCTATTACAAAAGGTAAGGTTTTACCTAAAGGTGCTATGACTATCCTTGAAGGTGAATCGTTACTTAATGATGCAGCAGGTATCATCTCATTCAAAATAGCGGTAGGTGTTTTAATTACTGGTTCATTCTCATTATTTGAAGCGGTGCAACAATTTCTAATCGCGTCAATCGGTGGTGCGATTATTGGTTTGCTTATTGGTATTGCGCTTGTTAGATTCCGTTTAACACTTACAAGACGTGGCATAGAAAACATTAATATGTTTACTTTTTTACAACTATTAACGCCATTTGTTATTTATCTTGTTGCTGAAATGTTTCATGCGTCAGGTATTATTGCTGCCGTTGTAGCAGGTTTAGTACATGGTTTTGAACGTGATCGTATCGCTCAAACACGTACTCGACTTCAAATGAGTTACAATCACACTTGGAACATTCTAGGATATGCATTGAATGGTTTTGTTTTTTCAATATTAGGATTTTTAGTTCCAGAAGTAATTGGAAATATTGTAAAGACTGAACCACACAATTTATTGTTCTTAGTTGTGATAACAGCACTCGTCGCGTTAGCGGTATACTTATTTAGATTCATATGGGTGTATGTGCTCTATCCTCTATTCTATTTATCTGTCAGTCCTTTCCAAAAATTAATGAATGAAGAAGGAGAAGACAAGAAGAAAGAGAAGCCACCTAAACGAAGCATGTATGCGCTTATCATGACACTATGTGGCGTGCACGGAACTATTTCGTTAGCAATCGCATTAACATTACCATACTTTTTAGCAGATCATCATGCGTTTACATATCGTAATGATTTACTATTTATTTCATCAGGTATGGTTATTATAAGTCTTGTGATTGCACAAGTTGTATTGCCGTTTGTAACATCTAGTGCACCTAAGGCTAAGATTGGAAGTATGAATTTTAAAGAAGCTAGAATATATATTCTTGAACATGTCATAGATTACTTGAATCATCATTCATCATTTGAAACAAGTTATCGTTATGGTAATGTTATTAAAGAGTATCACGATAAATTAACGTTCTTGAAATCTGTTGAAAAGGATGATGAGAACTCAAAAGAACTCGAAAGATTACAGAGTTTAGCTTTTAAGGTTGAAACGAAAACGTTAGAACGACTTGCCGATGATGGTGAAATAACTGCGAGTGTATTAGAAAACTACATGCGTTATGCAGAACGTACACAAGTGTATCGTCAAGCGTCATTGATACGTCGTATGATTGTTGGTGCGAGAGCTGTACTATTAAAACGTCGTATACGTACACGTACCAATGCGGCATCATCATTAAGTGTTACTGATAACTTAATGGAACTTTCTAAAATCAATAAGATTGTTCATTATAATGTTGTGAGTCGTCTTGTAGATGAAGCGAATGAAGATAACAAATTAGAAGTTGGTATGATTTGTGACGGTTATCTTATGAGAATAGATAACTTATCGCCATCTAATTTCTTTAATACGCGTGCCGAAGATTCAATTACGAAGATAAAATTAAATGCTTTAAGAGAACAACGCCGTGTTTTATCTAATTTAACTGACGATGGAGAGATTACTGAAAGTACGGCATTGAAATTAAGAGAAGCGATAAACTATGATGAAATGGTTATCGTTGATAGCTTAACTGACTAACTTAATAAATATGATTGAAGATATAATAGAGTGTGGTCGGGATAATGAATTCAAATGGAATTCTATCCTAGCCTCACTTTTTTTATTAAGGTACGGTTTGTTTAAATAAGGTGAATAACATTCGTTATCAATTCATGATACAATAAAGTGAATGTATGGGTGAGGTGAAATGATGTTAACTGAAGAAAAAGAGGATTATCTAAAAGTAATATTAGCCAATGATGGGGATACATCCTTTGTCTCAAATAAAAAGTTATCTCAGTACTTAAATATAAAACCTCCTTCAGTTAGTGAAATGGTTGGACGCTTGGAAAAGGCTGGTTATGTTGAAACGAAACACTATAAAGGTGTGAAACTCTCAGATGAGGGCTTGAAACATACGTTGGATATCATTAAGCGTCACCGCCTGTTGGAGTTATTTTTAATAGAAGTTTTACAATATAATTGGGAAGAAGTCCATCAAGAAGCGGAAATTTTGGAACATCGCATTTCAGATTTATTTGTAGAACGCTTGGATAAGATACTTGATTATCCTGAAACATGTCCACACGGTGGTATTATTCCTAGAAATCAGCATTTTGAAGAGAAATTCACGGTATCTTTATTAGAATTTGAACCTGGTGATAAAGTGACGATTAAGCGAGTGCGTGATAAGACCGAACTTTTGGTATACCTTTCTAGCAAAAATATTTCAATTGGAAATGATGTTGAGATCGTAACTAAAGATGAAACAAATAAAGTAATGATTGTGAAACGAAATGATATTGTAACGATACTAAGTTATGATAATGCAATGAATATTTTCGTAGAGCATGTTTAAATCAGATAATAAAATCTCCAATAAAAGGTTCAATAATACCTTTTTATTGGAGATTTTTTGAATGAATTTATTAAATTGTAAAGATAAGCATTAAGTATATCGATAATATGTTAATCGCTATCCATAATGTACTGAATAAGGAAGTTGGTATGCGTGTAAGTTCTGTCAATGTGCGTCCATCCCAACTTGGAATTGGTCGCTGAAAAGTCAGTTTGAATATCGTACAACTTGATTGTAAAACTTCACCTAATAAGACACCTAGTATAAGGTGATAAATAAATGTGACTAGATAATAAAATAATAATTGATTATCATGTTGTACTAAGAAGTATAGAAGTGCAATAAATATAATTAGTACAATGATAGGTGATAGTTTGCGTGATGTAAGCATTAAAAAATAAATGAAAATGATGATATAAGCGCTTAAGAACAAACTAGGGTGACCATAATACGCAGCACTTAGACCAATTAAAAGCATTAATGGAGGCATAATATAGCCACCTAGAGTAGTAATGAATTGTCCAATGAGCCCCTTGGATTGGGTAATGGCATAGCCTTGTTGCATCGTTTGAAGTCGTTCCGAAGGCCGTGTGATGATGACTAAATCTTTTGCGCGTCCACCACTGATTTTATTGAATAATACATGACCGAATTCATGTGTAAGTACAGGAATATAGTTTAAATAAACATCTAAATATTGATTGAATTGACGATGTCTATTTTGATGAATCATAATATAGATAATTGCTATAATACAGATTAAATATATATTTAAATTAATAGTTGTAGTAAAAAAGTTTTCTAAATAGACCATAGTTGACCTCGTCGAGTGTAAGATTATAGTATTTATTATAAAGTAAATTTGATGATTTAGCGTTTAGACTTTAGATGTATCTTTTAATGAGAGAACTAAAAAAAGAAGATAAATCATTTGAAAATATATGTAGACAGCTACATAGTTATTTATTATGGTTCTATTTTCATATAATATATGCATATGAAAATTGTTTAGACAGTAAGGAGATTACTTAAATGCATGATCAAAAAGAGACAACAGCGACTAAAGTGGATATTTTAGGTGTTCAATTTAATAATGTAACCATGTTAGATATGATTGAACATGTCAAAACATTTTTCACACAAGAGACTGAGGATAATTTGTTTATCGTGACAGCTAATCCAGAAATCGTTGATTATGCGTCAGAGCATAGTACTTATAAACAGTTAATTAATAGTGCGGATTTTGTTGTCCCGGATGGCACAGGTGTTATTAAAGCATCAAATCGTCTGGGAACACCGTTGAAACGACGTGTGCCAGGCATTGAATTAATGGAACATTGTTTAAAGATTGCCCATACAAATTATCAAAAAGTATATTTACTTGGTGCCAAAAATGAAGTAGTCACACTAGCACATAAAAATTTACAACACAACTACCCTCAGGCGCAATTCGATTACCATCATGGTTATATAGATTTAAATGATGAGACGGTAATCAAGCGCATAAAACGTTTTAATCCTGATTATATATTTGTAGGAATGGGTTTCCCTAAACAAGAAGAGTGGATTCAAAAACATCGACACACCTTTAAAAGAACTGTAATGATGGGTGTGGGCGGCTCATTTGAAATATATAGTGGCACAAAAAAACGCGCCCCTAAACTATTTATTAAATTAAATATCGAATGGGTATATCGTTTATTAATCGATTGGAAACGTATTGGACGTATGCGTAGCATTCCTAAGTTTATGTTTAAAGTTTTTAAAGTACAACGAAAAATGAAAAAGCAAAAATAAGTAGCTAATTTGATACTAATTATTTTAAATATGAAGAAGGCGGATTCAAGTCGAGAGGACTGAATCCGCCTTTAAAATTTTTGTTTTAATTATCGCTATTTAACAATAAAGCGTTTTTCATCTAAACCTTTGCGAAATGCTTTTTGATCAGCTTTTGATTTTTTCTTAAAGTCCTTTAAGAATTGCTCATATTTAGGAAGAACCTCTTCTAAATCTCCGTATTCTTTGAGCTTTCCGCCTTCAATCCAGGCAATTTTAGTACAAAATTCACGGACTTGGCGAATATTATGACTAACGAAGAAAATCGTTTTATTCGCTTCTTTGAACTCATAAATTTTGTCTAAGCATTTTTGAGTGAAGGTTTGGTCACCAACAGATAATGCTTCGTCAATGACTAAGATATCAGGATTAATTGTAACATTAATCGAGAATCCTAATTTAGCACGCATACCACTTGAATAATTTTTAACAGGTTGATGGATAAATTCGCCGAGTTCACTAAATTCTATAACTTGAGGCATAAGTTGCTTGATTTCTTTTCTTTTGAATCCCATGCATAACATTTTAAATTCGATATTTTCTACACCAGTTAAACGACCATTCAGACCTGCATTGATTGCGATGACACTGACTTCACCATTACGTTCAATATTTCCAGAAGTTGGGGAAATAGAACCGCCAATCATATTACTTAATGTAGATTTACCTGAGCCGTTAATGCCGACTAAACCTATGACATCACCTTCGTGAGCTGTTATAGAGACATCATCTAAAGCGAAAAATGTATTGTTTTTATTTTTAGGGATTAAGGCATCTTTAATGCGTTCTTTATTATTACGATAAATGCGATATTCTTTTGTCACATTATTTATATTTACAGATACGCTCATGATATTTCCTTCCTTATAAATACTTATATAGATTATAATACATCATACAATAGTTGTTAAATTTATTAACCTAGTGTAAAGTGTATAAGAGATTTTGAATAACTTTTTGTAAACAATAAGTAGATTTTACTTTTTTTGGAAAATTAAGTCCATAGTTATGGTTCTTATTTTCTAGTAATCTTCTCTACAATATAAAATAATACTGTATGTACGTAATAATTATATTAAACTTTTGAGAAAACGTTATATATAATATAGTTATCCTAATTTTAAATAAAAAATGTAAATACATTGTGGATATTTAATTGAAAGTGTGGTTAATTTCAATGTCGGCAGTAGGATCTGTTTTTAAAGAACATATCAAGAATTTTTACTTAGTGCAAAGACTTGCACAATTTCAAATTAAAATAACAAATACGAATAACTATCTTGGTGTAGCATGGGAATTACTGAATCCAGCATTACAAATCATGGTTTACTGGTTTGTATTTGGTATGGGGATTAGAAGTAACCAACCTATTCATGGGATACCTTTTATTTATTGGCTACTTGTAGGGATTAGTATGTGGTTCTTCGTAAACCAAGGTATTCTTGAAGGTACTAAATCAGTATCTATGAAGTTTAATCAAGTGGCGAAGATGAATTTCCCACTTTCTATCATACCAACTTACACTGTAACCAGTCGTTTTTATGGTCATATAGGTTTATTGTTAATTATTATAGGAATTTGTATCGTTAATGGTATTTTTCCTTCAATTCATATTGTACAATTATTAATTTATGTACCATTGACATTTTTCTTTACAGCATCTGTTGCATTATTTACATCGACACTCGGCATTATTGTACGGGATACACAAATGATCATGCAGGCTTTGCTAAGAATTTTATTCTATATGTCTCCAATTCTATGGGTACCTAAAGATTCAGGTATTGGTGGAACAATTGGTGAAATTATTAAATTTAATCCAGTTTATTTCTTAGCTGAATCATATCGTGCAGCGATTTTATTCCACGAATGGTACTTTATAGAACATTGGAAATTATTAATTTATAACGTGATAGTTATTTTAATTTTCTTTGTTCTAGGTTCAATTTTACATCGAAGATATCGCGATCATTTCGCAGATTTCTTATAATTTAAAGTCCTTGATAAATGTTGATGCGTTTATCAAGGATTTTGTGTATACAGCATAATGACAATTTTTGATTTATAATTTTTATAATGAAAATATAAGGGGTAAATGTATGCGACTAATTATTAAAAAAGTATATATGTTGATGATTACATTATTGAATTTTATTTACAAAAGGAGACAAGTTGATAAAAAGCAAATTACGGTACTCATGACATTTCCTGAAGATGTCATGCCGATTATTAACGAATTAGACAATAAAGGTTACAAAATAACTGTAATTGCAAAATTTGAAGAACAATATAGGCTGAAACATCTTAACAACATTACTTTCATACCAGCAGGAAACAAATATATCGTCAAACATATAAAAGCATTAAGTAGTTCGAAAGTCATTTTAATCGATACGTATTATTTAATGCTAGGTGGTTATACTAAGAAGAAGACACAAACGATTATTCAAACGTGGCATGCATCTGGCGCACTGAAAAATTTTGGGCTGACTGATCATCAAGTTGATTTGACTAATGTAACCATGGTTAGACAATATCAACGCGTGTATCAAGCGACTGATTATTATCTTATTGGTGGTAAAGAGATGGGAACATGTTTTAAAGAGTCATTTGAAGCTACTGAAGAACAATTATTGCCAATCGGTTTACCACGTCTATCAAAATATTTAAAATTCAATCTTAAGGCCGAGCAAGAACGTTTGAAAAAGCATTATAATATTCATAAAAAATTGGTGGTCTATGTTCCTACTTATCGTGAAGGTTCTGAAAACAATAGACAAATAGATGTTGCTCGCTTTGAAGAAGCGCTACCCGAGTACACAATGATTAATCAATTACATCCATCTATTTCAAAAAGTCAATCTATAGCCACAACACAAGAATTGATGATTATGGCGGATGTGATTATTAGTGATTATAGTTCATTACCTATTGAGGCGAGTTTATTAGACAAACCAACATTATTTTATGTGTACGACGAGCATAAATATGATAAAATTCGTGGCTTAAACCAATTTTATAAAGCAATTCCACAACAATATAAAGTAACAACTGAAGAAGAATTAATTTTAAAAATTAGAAATGATATTGCCATGTTCAAACCTTTATTTAAAAATTGGCATAAGTATAATCGTGAAGATAGTGTTCGACGCGTTACAGAATTTATTGAAAAGATGGTGAAAAGATGAAAATAGCTATCATAATACCTGTATATAATGCAGAAAAGACAATACGTAGAGCAATCAAATCTATCGATACAACACATGAGGCTGAAATCATTTGTGTGAATGATGGTTCTACAGACCATTCGAGACATGAGCTCACTCAATTACAAAAAGAAGTTAAAAATATTATGATTTACAATCAAGATAATCAAGGTGCAGCTGCAAGTAGAAATTTTGGATTAGCTGCAATGTCTGATGATGTTGAAGCATTTATGTTTTTAGATGCAGATGATCAATTTTTACCGGGAAGACTAGATAAGATGATAGATTACTATGAACGTAATCAAGAGATTGATATCGTCATTGGTCAAATTGGTAGAGGTGTCCAAGGAGATTGGAAAATGGTACCGACACATGAAGAAATGAATCGTGAATCACTAGTATCTTTAGCTCAAGCGCCTGAAATTTTGCAATCTATTGGGCCTGGTGGAAAATTATTTAATTCTAAATTTAGTGCATTACGTTTTGATGAAAACGTTGTATTTTGTGAAGAGCATACCTTTGTCACACGAGCTTATTTAACAGCACGTGATATCCAATTACTACCACTCATTATATATGGCTATAATGAGCAAGAAGGTTCAATCACAGATAAACGAGCTGATACATTTATATCTTATATTGAAGATGCTCGAAGAGTACGTCAGCGCGTCATGGAGATGCTACTTTTAACAAATGAGAAAGCATACTATAGTTATCGAATGGATGATTTAATTGTTAGTTATCTTATCCAAGCTTACTTATTAAAATACAGTAAAGTTACACCTGAATTTATTGATAAGGTCACGCATTACATTAAAGATATGCAACATACCAACTACTCTGGCGATGCGTTGTTTAGAATCATTCAAGCAGTTGAGCAAGGTGCAACAAATTGGACACGTGACACTTACGAGAAGTGGCGTCAAACGCTTATCGATGTTGGTATTGGAAGACCAGGATATTTTCGTTTTCAAGCACAAGTTATGCCTAAAAAATTTGTCTTTAGCAGTAAACAGTTAGTTAAGCGTACTTTAAAGAGATAGTGTAGTATAACTTATAAAATTAATGGTATGTAAATTTTATTTATGCTAAATTAAGATTATGAAAAAATGTTAAAAACTATGTTAAGGAGATAGCGTTTATGAGAAGAGTTATTACTTATGGTACTTATGACTTATTACACTATGGTCATATTGAATTACTAAGAAGAGCGCGTGAAATGGGCGATTATTTAATAGTTGCTTTATCTTCAGATGAATTCAATCAAATTAAGAATAAAAAGTCATATTATGATTATGAAAAACGTAAAATGATGTTAGAATCAATTCGTTATGTTGATTTAGTTATTCCTGAGAATGATTGGGGTCAAAAAGAAATCGACGTGGATCGCTTTGAAGTAGATGTCTTTGTAATGGGACATGACTGGCAAGGTGAATTCGACTTCTTAAAAGATAAATGTGAAGTCGTATACTTAAAACGTACTGAAGGTATTTCAACAACTAAGATTAAACAAGAATTATATGGCAAAGACGCTAAATAATTAAAAATATAAGGTCTTAATCCTATTAAAAGAGCCAGCAAATGAACTTTTTGAATTCATTTGCTGGCTTCTTTGTTTAACTTAAGTTGCTTCGCGTTCCTGAGGTGACGTCTCTATAGCAGTTCTTTAAAGTGATTCTTAATTGTTTTACATTTTAGAATTTCTTACCTAAGTGATATAGCACTTAGGTTCTTTATATTAATACTGAAAGTAAAAGATATTGTTACTATATAGTCAAAGAGTTATCAATCACTTTATTTACGTTTAAATAATAAATGAATAATTGAACGTACAATAAGTATAATTGCAATTGCTAATAATGCTAATGCGACAAAGGTAACCACTGGATGCTCTTTCCACGTCGTTTGAGCAATGGTATTTGCTTTGTGCAATAGAGGTTTCGTTACTTCAACTTTTGGAGGTCCATCATCTTTTGTAAGAAATTGACGATTGTAGTCAAGATGAATTGAACCATCTTTAACGATAAATTTATAATCTTTTTTATTCATACCTTCAGGTACTACATCATATAAGGTGTCTTTGACATAGTATTTTTTGCCATTGATTTTATGTGTGCCTTTTGAAAGTACCTTTTTATAACTGTATTGATCGAAAGAACGGTTCATCATGGCATTTCCCATCATATTACGTTGCTTTTCTCCACCTAAATTCACGTAATCTCCTGCTCCCATAATAACTTGGTTAATGCGGAAGTTGTTACGTTTAGTTGTAATCGTATGATTATAATCTGCAACATCACTTGAGCCAGTCTTTAAACCATCTGTACCCGGCAAACTCATTTTGGCTCCTTCTAATGAATGATTGAATGTATAATATGTGACACCGTGTTGTGTAGGAGCAAGTTGTTTAGTGAAATGTAATATCTTAGGAGTCTCTTTGATGACATGGTGATCTAAAATTGCAAAATCTTTCGCAGTGGAAGTAGTATTGTCTTGGTTTTTATATTTTGATGGCGCAAATTCTTTTAATTGCTTGTTTTCAGCACCTGTTGGGTTTACGAAATGTGTGTTTGACATGCCTAATGCTTTAGCTTTCTTATTCATTAAATCAGTAAAATCATTCACATTTCCCGAAACCTCATCAGCTAAAATTAAAGCTGCAGCGTTACTTGAGTTAGAAACTGTAATTTGGAGTAGCTCGCTAATTGTATATGTTTCACCAGCATATAATTTCGTATTACTTAATTCTGGTAAAGTTGACATGCGATAATGCTTGTCCGTAATATGTACTTTGTCATTTAAAGAAAGCTCTCCTTTATTCACAGCTTCAAGTGTAAGATACATTGTCATTAGCTTCGTCATTGAAGCGGGGTACCATTTTTGGTTAGATTGATAGTCGTACAAAATTTGCCCGGTTTGACTTACATTTATGCTACCTTCAGGTTGATAGGCATCTGTTACATTCGGGTAACCATATTGTCTAGCAATTTCAGTAGGTGTTGGTTCATATTCGGAAGCGTAGGAGTTAGGTGCTATAATAACAATGGTTAAAAGTAGAGCAAAGGTAATTATTAAGCTTCGTTTCATTCTTATCTTTCCTTTTTCAAAATTTCAACTAAAATATTTTATCATATAAACTTGTTTATATGAATTTATTTGTTAAAGCTTTATACTTGGAAAATAATATAATTAAATTTTTAAAATGAATATAAAAAGAGGGCTAATTTATGAAAGGTCAAAATCCGTTATTTTTCTTATTTAAACGATTGTCGTGGCCATATGGACTGATTATTGCGGCAATCATTATTTCTTCGCTAGGGAGTATTAGTGGTCTGTTAATTCCTCTATTTACTGGACGATTAGTTGATAAATTCTCAACAAGTAGTATCAACTGGAATATCGTTCTTTTATTTGCAGGAATATTTATAGCTAATGCACTACTAAGTGGTATTGGTATTTATCTACTAAGTAAAATTGGTGAAAAAATGATTTACGATATTCGATCAATACTTTGGGAACATATCATTAAATTAAAAATGCCTTTTTTCGATAAGAATGAAAGTGGGCAGTTAATGAGTCGTTTGACAGACGATACTAAGGTTATAAATGAATTTATTTCACAGAAATTGCCACAATTACTTCCCGCAGTAATTACACTCATTGGATCCATAGTTATGTTGTTTATTATGGACTGGCAAATGACATTATTAACATTTATTGCAATTCCGATATTTATGGCAATAATGATTCCATTAGGTCGCAAAATGCAAAAGATATCAATGAACACACAAACTGAAATTGCTAACTTTAGTGGTTTGCTAGGTCGTGTGTTAACTGAAATGCGTTTAGTAAAAGTATCGAATACAGAAAGACAAGAATTAAACAACGCGCACAGTAATTTACGTGAGATTTATAATTTAGGTCTGCGACAAGCAAAAATTACAGCTGTCATTCAACCTATTTCAAGTGTGATTATGTTATTAATGATCGCAGTTATATTAGGTTTCGGTGCGATAAGGATAGCTACAGGTGCGATAACAGCTGGTGCGTTAATTGCGATGATTTTTTATGTGATGCAGTTATCGATGCCATTAATGAATCTTTCAACCTTAGTTACAGATTATAAAAAAGCAGTTGGTGCAAGTAGTAGAATCTTTGAAATCATGCAAGAACCTATTGAACCAATGGAAGATTTACAACCTATAGAAGATATCTCAATTAACGATGGTGAATTGTCATTTGAAAATGTTGATTTTAAATATGATATTAAAACGATTCTTAGTAACGTATCTTTCCGTATACCTCAAGGAGAGGTGAGCGCATTTGTTGGTCCGTCGGGTTCAGGAAAAAGTACAATTTTTAATTTGATTGAACGTATGTATGACATTGAATCTGGAGATATTAAATATGGAACGCAAAGTATTTATGATGTTCCAATTACAAATTGGCGAAACAAGATTGGTTATGTAATGCAATCGAATTCTATGATGAGTGGTACGATACGTGACAATATTTTATATGGTATAAACCGTGAAGTGTTGGATGAAGAATTGGTTAAGTATGCTAAGTTAGCGAATTGTCACGACTTTATTATGCAGTTTGATGATGGCTATGACACGTTAGTAGGTGAACGTGGTCTGAAGTTATCTGGCGGTCAAAGACAACGTATCGATATTGCACGCAGTTTTGTGAAAAATCCTGATATTTTATTATTAGATGAAGCTACCGCAAATTTAGATAGTGAGAGCGAACAAAAAATCCAAGAGGCATTAGAAATTCTTATGGAAGGAAGAACTACTATTGTTATTGCACATCGTCTCTCAACTATAAAAAAAGCAGGCCAAATCATATTCCTAGATCAAGGTAAGGTAACAGGTGAAGGTACACATGCTGAATTAATGAGAAATCACGAAAAATACCATCAGTTTGTTACTACTCAAAATTTAACCGAGTAATGAATATTAGGTAGTTGGGACTTATGTTAGTTCCAACTACTTTTTTAATAAGAAAAATGAAGGATATGTTTTGTCTTATGTAGTTAACTGTGAAATAATCATCAATAATTAAATGACGTATGTGAGTATACAGTCTCACACTTTAAAACTTAAGATGGGAGCATAATTATGTTATATACAATAACTTCCACTTTACCTCCTACACATGGTGGAAGAACAAAATCTTTGTTACATAGAGTAAAGTTTTTAGAAACTCAATTGGGAGAAACTTCTACAATTCTAACGACGAATTATAACGCTAATTATAAAAATGTATATCGAATTTTTAGGAATAAAGAATTAATAACTGAGAATACAAAATTAGACAACATATACGATTGGCTTGCGAATTATAATTTATTAGAGGAACCAGTTGAACCCAGATTATTTAGAAAGTTACCAATTCAAACTAAAGTTAAAATACGTGGGTTAGAGGCCATTCAAGAAGGCGATAACGTTAAATACTATAAAGATAATGTTTATGTGTTATTTCGCAAATATTATGCGAATAGACAGATTATGAAGTTTGAAGATACAATCAATCCTAATTCACAAAAGGTATCTAAACGTAAGGCATTCACGCTAAATGGCAGATTACATAAAATTGATTACTTTGATGATGTAACGGCAATCAAAACAATGGAAGAATATTATGATAAAAAGGGTAACGTGTACTTAAAGAAACATTTTACGAACGATGAAAAGAACAAATTGATTGATATTCAACATCTATCAATGCACGGTGAGACGCGCACCTTTAATAATGAAAAAGCGTTATTTACTTATTATTATAACCATGTTTTACCTAATGGAAGTGTTGTATTTAATGATGCACGCTTACTCGACAGACCATTGATTGATTGTGAAAATGACATTAAGCGCATATTAATGTTTCATAGCAATCATTTACAAGGGAATAAAGTTCGTCATTCATATAAATTAGCACTAGATAAACAAGAAATAATCGATAAATATATAGTTTTAACAGAATATCAAAAACATGATATTCAATCACAGTTTGGCATAGATGATAATAAAATAGATGTCATACCTCATTTTGTTAGCATAGCGCAATCAAATAGTCGAGATGATGTAGAAGATCAATTTTGCTTTATTGGTAGATTGGCTCAAGAAAAACAAATTGATCATATTATCAAAGCGTTTGATATTTATTTGAAAAAAGGTTATTCATCTAAGTTGCTTGTATATGGAAAAGATAAAGAGGGTAATTTAAACAAATTAAAGCAATTGGTTAAAACACTTCAACTTGAAGATAAAGTAATATTCAAAGGACACACTAATCATCCTAAAGAAGTCTTTTCAAAAGTGATAGCTTCACTATTGACAAGTCAGTATGAAGGCTTTGGGTTATCGATTATGGAAAGTATAAACAGCGGTTGCCCTGTTATCTCATATAATGTACGTTATGGACCGAGTGAGTTAATTACTAATCATGAAAATGGTATACTTGTGAAAAAAGATGACATCGAAGGGTTTGCGGATGCAATGGAAATGGCTAGAAATATTCATTTCAAAGATGTAAAATTAAGTGAAAAATTTAGTGTAGAACAAGCATCAAATAATTATCAATCACTCATCGATGACGTAACACATGCGGAGAATAAATAGAAAATTGGAGAGAAATATATTGAATAAATTATCGATTATTATTACGTATTTTAATAATGAAGATTATATTAGTGAGTGTATTCACAGTTTAAAAAGCCAGAGAAATCAAGATTTTGACATTATTGTTGTCGATGATGGTTCAACTGATCGCTCAACAGAAATCTTACAAGAAGCATTAAAATCATATGATAAAGACGTTCACTTCATTCAATTGCAAGAGAATACTGGACACGCACATGCACGAAATGTAGCTTTGAAACAAGCGCATGGTCAATACGTACTATTCCTAGATGCCGATGATCAATTGGCCTCATATGCTGTTGATTACTATCTTCAACATGTGAATGGTTTAGATACACTGATTGCACCAATTCATAAATTTAGAAGTCAACGACCACAGTATGTAGATAAAGATAAAGTACGTTTGCAATATGCTTCTCATCAAAAAAGTCCAAATGCAATTTTGAGAAAAGAATCAGCATGTAATATTTTATTTAAAAATGCCATTATTAAAGCGCATCAGATTCAATTTAATGAATCATTAGATATTTATGCAGATACGTCATTTGTGCTTGAGTATTTAAAATATGCGGAGCGTTTTGTTAGAATTACCAACTTCCCATTCTATTATCGTGGTGAGGTATACGATCCATTTTATGGTAATACATTAAGTGATCAAGATTTTACAAATAAATTTGAAGATCATGTTAATAGTTTCTTTGATGCTATGCAAAGAACGAATGATAAGCGAATTAAAAATTTCCTCATTCAACGAATGAAAAATGAAATTAAAAGTGGATTTGATCCTGCACTTAGAGATATAAAATCTCGATATGTGTCACTTGAAGATGCGCTTATTAAAATTGTTAAAGCTTTAAAATGGAACATCCTAAAAGATGGGAAAGTATTATACAATTTAGAAATATTATTCTTATCAATGGATGATGTTGAAAATGCCAAATATGTTAATGACTTACGAAATAAAACACGTTTAGTTAAAAATATTGTGTTAAATAGCAAGATGAAAGAACGTTCAAAATATCAACTGAGTGATAATGAAGACTTAGTTGACCCGAATACAATTGTATTTGAAGCGTTTGGTGGTAAAAATTATAGCGATAGTCCTAAATATATTTATGAATACATGCAAAAACATTATCCTCATTTAAATTATATTTGGGTCTTTTCAAAACCAGAAAATAACAATATTCCAGGTAATGCTACTAAAGTGAAAAAAGGATCTCAAGCTTATTATGATGCCTATGCTAAAGCGAAATATTGGGTTACAAACGCTAGATTACCTTTATATTTAAATAAAAAAGAGAATCAAATGTATATCCAAACTTGGCACGGAACACCATTAAAACGTTTAGCCAATGATATGAAAGTGGTTAGAATGCCTGGCACGACAACTGCAAACTATAAGAAGAACTTCTATGCTGAAGCATCACGTTGGGATCGTTTAGTATCACCAAATAGATACTCTTCTGATATTTTTAAATCAGCATTTTGGATGGATGAAGACCGTATTTGGGAGATTGGTTATCCGAGAAATGATGTATTAGTTAACCGTCAAAATGACACTGAATATATTGAACAAATTAAGCGTGACTTGAATTTACCTGCAGATAAGAAAGTTATCATGTATGCTCCAACTTGGAGAGACGATGAGTTTGTGAAAAAGGGACAATACTTATTTGATTTGAAAATTAATTTAGCTAATCTTCAAAAAGAAATAGGAGATGAGTATGTCATCTTATTAAGAATGCATTATCTAATTGCGAATGCTTTAGATTTACATGGATATGATGACTTTGCGATTGATGTATCAAATTATAATGACATTTCGGAATTATACTTAATTTCTGATGCATTAGTTACTGATTATTCTTCTGTTATGTTTGACTTTGGTATCTTGAAGCGTCCACAATTTTTCTTTGCATACGATATCGAAAAATATGATAAAGGACTTCGTGGTTTCTACATGGATTACATGAACGACCTACCAGGTGAAATTATTACAGACGAGTTTAAATTAGCTGAAGAGTTAAAACAAATTGATCAACATAAAGTGAAATATCAAGATAAGATAGAATCATTTTATAATGATTTTTGTTCTATAGAAAATGGAAAAGCATCTCAATATATTGGTGATTATATTTATAAAGATATTGAGAAAAAATCATAATTAAAATGAAAGTAGAAAGCACTAGAGCAGTAAATTTAACTCTAGTGCTTTCTATTGTACTAATTAAAAAATCTTTATTTTCTCGAACATTACCTCATGGTATAATTAAAAATATATTATTAACAGAACTTTTGGGGTTAATTAGTGAACAAAGTACGGTTCTGTTGTATAGACATGCTATGATATTAATGTCATAAAAAATTAATCAGGTAGGTGCCTTATGTTTTTATTGGTTAACATCATTGGGTTACTTGCATTTTTGGGAATTGCAGTTTTATTTTCAAGAGATCGCAAAAACATCCAATGGAAATCTATTTTAATTCTTGTAGTATTAAACTTGTTTTTAGCATGGTTCTTCGTCTATTTCCAAATCGGGAGAACGATTGTAGAAGGATTAGCTTCAGCAATTGCATGGGTAATTCAATCAGCGCATACTGGAACAGGCTTTGCATTCAGCAGTTTCACTAGCGGTAAACAGATGGATATGGCGATTAGCGCACTCTTCCCAATTCTGCTTGTAGTACCATTATTTGACGTATTAATGTATTTCAATATTTTACCTAAAATTATAGGTGGTATTGGTTGGGTGCTAGCGAAAATTACACGTCAGCCTAAATTTGAATCATTCTTTGGCATCGAAATGATGTTCTTAGGTAATACTGAAGCTTTAGCTGTATCAAACGAACAATTGAAACGTATGAATGAAATGCGTGTATTAACAGTGGCTATGATGTCAATGAGTTCAATCTCTGGAGCTATTGTTGGTGCATACGTTCAAATGATACCGGGTGATCTCGTATTAACAGCGATACCGCTAAATATTATTAATGCAATAATTGTATCTTCAATTTTGAATCCGGTCAGTGTTGAAGAACAAGAAGACATCATTTATAGCATCAAAAATAATGAAACGGTAGAACGTCAACCTTTCTTCTCATTTTTAGGTGATTCTGTACTTAATGCAGGTAAATTAGTATTAATCATCATTGCATTTGTAATTAGTTTTGTTGCTTTAGCAGACTTAATTGATCGCTTTATAAACTTAATTACAGGTCTAATCGGTGGATGGATAGGCGTAAAAGGAAGTTTCGGTTTAAATCAAATTTTAGGATTATTTATGTATCCATTTGCACTTTTACTTGGTTTGCCATGGGGAGAAGCATGGATTGTTGCTCAACAAATGGCTAAGAAGATTGTTACTAACGAATTTGTAGTTATGGGTGAAATTAGTAAAGTCGTTGATTCATATAGCCCTCACAGAAGAGCTGTTATTTCAACATTCTTAGTTTCATTTGCTAACTTCTCTACAATCGGAATGATTGTCGGAACATTAAAAGGGATTGTCGATCAAAAAACATCAGATTTTGTATCTAAATACGTACCAATGATGTTATTAGCAGGTATATTAGTATCATTACTTACTGCAGCGTTTGTCGGATTATTCGCTTGGTAAGAAGATAGATAACATGTTTGACAATTTAAAAGGAGCGTGGAACATCATTCAATTTGAATTTCGTTCCACGATTTTTTTGAATTATTTCAGTAGATTTTAGTTAACATGATAAAAACCAAGTATGTAGGGTGAGGAGACACTCTATATACTTGGTTTTTATGGGAAATGAATATTAATGTACTTGTAACGGTAAGGAGTAGGTACTGTCACAGTACTTCGAGCAAAATTTGTTTTGTTACTATAAACAACACAAAGGAGATAACTTCTCTTATTAAGAAGTTATACACATTATAGCAAATGTAATCGACAAAGTAAACAAAAAATTCAGAAAATTTATATTTGTTTTTAAATTAGTTCACTTAAATATGATGAAATAGAAATATACCTTGAAAATAATCTAGATATAGACTATTTCTAAAATGCATATTGTAGCTTCACTAGTGATTGTGATAACATTTTTAATGATATTACATTAAAAAGGGTTGTTGTATGTGAATAAAAATATTAAAGATTTACTTTTAGTTATACTAGGCTCTTTCATATTTTCAGCTGGAGTTAATGCATTCATTATCTCAGGTAATTTAGGAGAAGGTGGCGTAACAGGTATAGCCATTGTATTATATTATGCGTTTCACATTTCTCCAGCCATCACGAACTTTGTAGCAAATGCACTACTGATCATTGTAGGGTATAAATTTTTAAGTAAAAAAAGTATGTTATTAACTATTGTGGCAACTGTACTTATCTCAGCGTTTTTAAGTTTAACTGAGTCTTGGCACGTCGAAACTGGAAATATCATCATTAACGCTATATTTGGTGGCTCTTGTGTTGGGTTGGGCATTGGTATTATTGTTTTAGCTGGAGGTACAACTGCAGGGACAACGATACTAGCACAAATTGCTAATAAATATTTAGATGTAAGTACTGCATATGCGTTATTGTTTTTTGATTTGATTGTAGTACTCATATCATTAACTGTATTACCATTGCAGATGGCCTTAGTAACAGTTATATCATTATATATAGGTACCAAAGTTATGGAATATGTTATAGAAGGTTTAAATACTAAAAAAGCAATGACAATTATTTCAAGTAATCCTGACCAAGTAGCGAAAGCGATAGATGAACAAGTTGGACGAGGTCTCACAATATTAGATGGTCGAGGCTATTATAGTCGTGAAGAAAAAGATGTATTATATGTTGTCGTTGCAAAAACACAAGTGTCTCGAGCTAAGAAAATTATACGAAAGATTGATAATCAAGCCTTTTTAGTTGTGCATGATGTGAGAGATGTATATGGTAATGGCTTTTTAGCAGATGAATAATGAGAATGAATAAGGTTAGGTGTTTCAATATATTGGTGAAGGTGATATGACGACATCAATTAATGAAATACCTAACCTTTGTTTTGTCGATTACAAATAGTCAGTTATTTACAAAGATGTTATAATACCTCTATTGACTATGATAATTATTATCAATTGGCAAACTCAATCGTACATAAAGTTATTTATTATGAAAGTAGGGGAAACATGAATCGTTTAAAAGCGCAACAAGTGGAAATTGGATATGGGGATCATACGATTATTAACAATTTAGATGTAGAAATACCAGATGGCAAGGTTACGTCTATCATTGGGCCTAATGGTTGTGGGAAATCTACATTATTAAAAGCATTGTCACGCTTATTAACAATCAAAAATGGCGAAATTCAATTAGATGGTGAAAATATTCATACGCAATCAACTAAAGAAATTGCTAAAAAAATTGCTATATTACCACAAACACCAGAAGTAGCAGATGGTCTTACAGTTGGAGAATTAGTATCTTATGGTCGTTTTCCGCATCAAAAAGGGTTCGGCCGTCTATCTGCTGAAGATAAAAAAGAGATTGATTGGGCTTTAAATGTTACTGGCACATCTGAATTTAGACATCGTTCTATTAATGATTTAAGTGGTGGTCAGCGTCAACGAGTTTGGATTGCGATGGCATTGGCTCAAAAAACAGACATTATTTTCCTAGACGAACCCACAACATATTTAGATATCTCACATCAATTAGAAATTTTAGAATTAGTTCAACAATTAAATAAAGAACAAGGTTGTACCATCATAATGGTCTTACACGACATCAACCAGGCTATTCGTTTTTCTGATCATCTTATCGCTATGAAGAAAGGTGAAATCATTGCTTGTGGCGCTACTGAAGACGTGCTGACTAAAGATATTCTAGAAAAAGTGTTTAATATTGATGTCGTACTTAGTACGGACCCTCGTACAGGTAAACCATTGTTAGTGACCTATGACTTATTCGAACGTAATTATTCATAATATATAGATAAACTAAGAAAAGGGAATTTTTATCATGATGGAGAAAGATAAAAAAGTAAACATAGGTTTTATTGGCTATATTATTTTAGTCTTTGTGTTGTTAGTAGGCGCATTGCTTGTATCTATCTTGATAGGTGAAGCGAAAATTAGTTTTTCAACTATTGTGGATGCTATTTTTCATTATAATCCTAAAAATCAACAACATAATATTATTAGTGAGATACGTATACCGCGTGATTTAGGTGCGGTATTAGTTGGAATGGCATTATCAGTTGCTGGTGCTGTTATTCAAGGTGTAACTAAAAACGGACTTGCAGATCCAAGTTTAATAGGTTTAAACTCTGGGGCTTCATTTGCATTGGCGTTAACATTTGCTTTTTATCCAGTAGCACCATTCTTAATGCTCATGTGTGCAGGGTTTTTAGGTGCGATGTTGGGTGGCTTTATTGTCTTAACAATAGGTCGATCTAGACGTGATGGCTTCAATCCTATGAGAATCATTTTAGCAGGTGCTGCTGTAAGTGCACTTTTAACGGCTTTGAGTCAAGGTATTGCTTTAACATTTAAGCTGAATCAAACACTTACTTTCTGGACTGCTGGTGGTGTTTCAGGTACGACTTGGAAACAACTTATGTGGAGCGGACCTGTTATTATCATTGCTATTGTTATCATCATAACAATGAGTAAACAATTAACGATTTTAAATTTAGGAGAGACACTTGCTAAAGGCTTGGGACAAAATATCACGTTGATTCGTGGAGTAAGTTTGTTCTTAACAATGATATTAGCGGGGGTAGCCGTTTCAATGGTAGGACAAATTGCCTTTGTTGGCTTGATGATACCTCACATTGTCAGATTCTTAGTAGGCACAGACTACGCAAAGGTATTACCATTAACAGCTTTAACAGGCGGTTTACTTATGATTTTAGCTGATACTGTTGCACGAATGTTAGGTGAAGCGCCAGTGGGAGCGATTATTTCATTTATCGGTGTGCCTTATTTCTTATACTTAGTTAAAAGAGGGGGGCGCACAATATGATTCATCCTAAATTAAGACGAAAACAAATCGTTACTTTAGTAATTTTCTCAATATTATTATTAGTCGCATGTACATGGAGTGTGTCTTCAGGAGAATATAAAATTCCGGTTGATCATTTTTTAAAGACGCTCATAGGTCAAGGTGAATATTATGATCAATTAATCTTAATGGAATTTCGTTTTCCACGAATGTTAATTACTATTTTAGCAGGTGCTGCGTTAAGTTTAAGTGGTGCTATTATTCAAAGTGTCACTAAGAATCCAATTGCGGAGCCAGGTATTTTAGGTATTAATGCTGGCGGTGGTTTCGCCATAGCGCTATTTATTTCAATAGGACATATTAACCCTGATAATTTTGTTTATGTGTTACCAGTGATTAGTGTCATTGGTGGTGTAGCTACTGCAATTGTTATCTTTTTATTTAGTGTGAACAAGAGAGATGGCATTACACCTTCAAGTATGGTGCTAATTGGTGTAGGCATGCAGACAGTCTTATACGGTGGTTCTATTACGCTTATGTCTAAATTTAATGAAGATCAGTCAGAATTTATTGCTACTTGGTTTGCTGGTAATATCTGGGGCGATGACTTTACATTTGTAATTGCAACTATTCCATGGCTTATCATTATTATTCCATTTCTTTTATATAAATCTAATGTGCTGAACTTAATTAATACACATGAGCATATTGCAAAAGGACTTGGTGTTAAGATTGAACGTGAACGTGTAATTTTATTCTTTATTGCTGTTGTTTTATCATCAATTGCCGTGGCTGTTGCAGGTGCTATTACATTTATTGGTTTAATGGGACCACACATTGCAAAATCAATTATTGGACCGCGTCATCAATTATTTTTACCAATTTCAATTATTATAGGTGCCTTCTTACTTGTTTTATCAGATACCATTGGTAAGGTTATTCTTGAACCGACAGGGGTACCTGCTGGTATTGTAGTTGCTATTATAGGCGCACCTTATTTCATTTATTTAATGTATAAATCTAAAAGTATTTAAAAATTGGTGCATTGAATAGTGATGCTGATGGATAAAATATATGTAAGACATCGTTTCTAATTAGTTAAATATTAAACTTTTTACGATTGTAGTAATCTTCGTGGGAGTGGACAGACCTTATTAATGAATTTTACGCTGAAATTCTCTGTGTTTGGATAAGGACAAATTCTGTTCCATTTCCACTTTTTTATTAAAGTCGATTTATATGTAAATGATAGCGCATACATTGTGCTTGATTTATAATTAAATTGATAGGCCAAAGGAGGAGGTTACATATGAAAAAGCTAATAAAACAAAAAGAAAATTTTTTAAAAGATATGCTAGACGGTTTAAAAATAGCAAATAATGATATCGAAATCATTGCAGAAACTGTTGTCGTGCGACGTAAAAAGAAATCTAAAGGCGTAGCGATTGTTTCAGGTGGCGGTAGTGGACATGAACCGGCTCATGCAGGTTATGTTGCGCAAGGGATGCTTGATGCGGCGGTTTGCGGAGAAGTATTTACTTCACCAACACCTGATAAAGTGTTAGAAGCAATTAAGGCTGTCGATACTGGTGATGGTGTTTTATTAATTGTTAAAAATTATGCTGGTGATGTAATGAACTTTGAAATGGCGCAAGAAATGGCAGAAATGGAAGGTATTCAAGTAGAGATGGTTGTCGTTAAAGATGACATATCAGTGTCTGAAGAAATGCAAAGACGTGGTGTTGCAGGCACAGTATGCGTTCATAAATATGTAGGCTATTTAGCTGAACAAGGTTTAGCTCTACAGGATATTAAAGAAAAAGCGGAAACAATAGCTTCACAAATTAAAAGTATTGGTATGGCACTGACACCACCAATGGTTCCGACAACAGGCCAATATGGATTTGATATTAATGATAAGGATATAGAAATTGGGATAGGTATTCATGGGGAAAAAGGAATTGAACGAATACACTATGAAGAAATCGATAGTATCGTTGAACGGTTATTAAGTCGATTACTTAAAGAAAATCAAGAGCAATCATTAATCGTTATAGTTAATGGAATGGGTGGTACACCACTATCAGAGTTAAATATTGTGACTAAATATTGTTCACTTTATTTAGAAAAGCAAAATAGAGATGTAGCGCAATGGTTTGTTGGTGACTATATGACTTCATTAGATATGCAAGGTTTTTCAATCACACTACTTCCTAATAATGAAGAACTACTCAAAGCTTTACAAGCACCTACTACGTCTCGCTACTTTTAAAAAGAAAACTACATTCAACTGAGGTGATTAAAAATGGATGTTAAAGATATGAAACAACGATTATTAAATTTAGAGGCAGTGTTTTCAGAGAAAGAAACATTATTAACGGATTTAGATAGAGCAATTGGTGATGGCGATCATGGTGTCAATATGTTGCGTGGATTTAAAAGTTTGAAAGACAAGATAGATGATAGTAGTATGTCATCGCTATTTAAATCTACCGGTATGGCATTAATGTCAAATATTGGTGGTGCATCTGGTCCATTATATGGATTTAGCTTTGTTAAGATGGCTAATGTTGTTAATGATGAAATGAATAAAGAAAATTTAAAAGCTGTTGTTACTGAATTTGCTAATGCGATTGCTCAGAGAGGTAAAGTACAACGAGATGAGAAGACTATGTTTGATGTTGTAGATCGAGCGCGTGAAGCTTTAGAAAATGATGAAACAATCACATTAGAGATACTACAACAATTTGCTACTGATACGAAAGAGATAGAAGCTACAAAAGGACGTGCAGCATACTTTAAAAAGGATTCAATAGGTTATATCGATCCTGGTGCTCAAAGTATGGTTTACGTATTAAGTGCACTGATTGGAGATGAGATTGAATGACAACAATTATAATTATCAGCCATAGTGAAGACATTGCGAATGGTACTAAAGCATTACTTAATCAGATGGCGCAAGATGTTAACGTCATAGCTCACGGCGGTATTGATGGAGGCATAGGTACATCATTTGATGATATTCAAAATATTATCAATAACTTAGATGATGACGCATTGTGCTTTTATGATCTGGGTTCTTCTGAAATGAATTTAGATTTAGCAATTGAGATGTATGAAGGACCACATCATGTTAAGAAGATAGATGCACCAATAGTAGAAGGTAGTTTTACTGCCGCAGTGAAACTCTCAGTTGGCGGAACAACTGATGAAGCGATACAAGAAGTCGCTCAAACTTCATTTAAAGAAAATACATTTGACTAATGTTTAAATAATGTGCGTAAATATAATAATCAAATAAATGCGCAAAATAAATTTTATAATTAAGTAATTTATAAAATGAAAATGACAAATGATTGTGATAAAATAGATTATTATAGTAAAGCGAAAGAGTAGGTGGACAAGGTCATGCAAAGCAGCATCAAGGAATACGTTTTAAGTGGAGAATTTGAACAAGTTAGACAACTAATGACCAAAGCAGACTTTTTAGATTTTGAAGAAGCCTACATTTCATGTGCACATGAAAATGAAAGCATGATGTTTTATACTTGTATTTTAGATATGATTAAATTTGAAGAAACGTCTGAATTGCATGATTTAGCATTTCTATTACTTGTCTATCCCCTAAGTGAGATAGAAGGGGCATTGGATTCTGCTTATTACCATGCACAAGCGTCCATTCAGTTGACGAATGGTAAAGAAATTAAGAGTCTATTACAAATGTTATTATTACATGCCATTCCAGAACCTGTTATTACTGATACTGAAGCTTTCAAAGTTGCTAAACAAATTTTGAAATTAGATCCAAGTAATCATGTTGCAAGAAATGCACTTAAAGAAACAGCTAAACGTATGGATAATGTTGTTATTGATATTAATGAATTACAACAATATGGAAATTCTAATTAATCAGCATGTAAATGATTGCATCATTGTACAAATAATTACTTTCTAGATTTTATATATGGTAGTGGGACAGAAATAGTATTCTTCAAAATTTATTTCGTTGTATCCCCAACTTGTTTAGCTTGTAGAATTTCTTTAGGAAATTCTCTTTGCTGGGGCCCCGAACCCCAACTTGTTTAGCCTGTAGAATTTCTTTAGGAAATTCTCTTTGTTGGGGCCGCCTACCAGGCAAGGATGACTAGGTTTGAGAAAAATTGATTCAAGGTCAATTTCAAATCAGTCAGCTATTGCCAAATTGGTAAAATAGGCTGAGACATTTAATTTTGTCTCAGCCTTTTTAATTCAAGTCATTTTTAAATTTAATTATTTATTAAAAAAACTAATGACTAGTGCGATAATAGCCGATATTAAACCTGCAGTTACTCCTAAACTTATTTTTTACCTCCTCTATAATGATCGCCATTATCTGTTTGAAGATGTAGATATGATGTTCATCATTAATCTAAAATTAAATATGATTTACTAGTTACTTATTTATGAAAAATAAGATAATTATAATAATTTTTAAAGAATTTTAAATCCTTGACAAGTGTATATAGAATAGTGTTTATAGCCGATAAACGCCGGTTCGTAACCTTTATGCACTGTTGCATATTATTTGAAGTGCGTTATAATGCACAATGTGTCAAATTTAAGGAGGTTATATTTTCGCATGGGATTAAATAAAGAAGCTGTAAAAATTGGTTTCGCCTATGTCGGCATTGTAGTAGGTGCCGGATTCTCAACTGGACAAGAAGTTATGCAATTCTTTACACCATATGGTTTATGGTCTTATATTGGTGTACTTATTTCAGGTTTGATTCTTGGTTTTATAGGTAGACAAGTTGCTAAAATAGGTACAGCATTTGAAGCTACGAATCATGAGTCAACATTAAAATATTTATTCGGAGAAAAGTTTAGTAAAATCTTCGATTATATATTAGTATTCTTCTTATTTGGTATAGCAGTCACTATGATTGCAGGGTCAGGTTCAACATTCCAAGAGAGTTTTGGCATACCTACGTGGTTAGGTGCCTTAATTATGACTATTGTCATTTATTTAACATTATTATTAGACTTTAACAAAATCGTGAGGGCACTTGGTATCGTTACACCATTCTTAATAATTATGGTAATACTTATTGCCATTTACTACTTATTTGCAGGTAGCGTTCCTTTAAATGAGGTTAACAGTACTGTTGATAAAACAAGTGTATTTTGGGGTATAGTTAGAGGATTAATGTATGGTGGTCTAGCTTTTGCAGTGGGCTTTAGTACAGTTGTTGCAATTGGAGGCGACGCTTCTAAACGTAAAGTTTCAGGTGGAGGTGCAATGTTTGGCGGTGTGATTTACACTATCTTACTTGCTCTAATTAACTTTGCACTACAATCTGAATATCCTAAAATCAAAGATGTTGAAATTCCAACAATAACATTAGCTAATGCTATTCATCCATGGATTGGTCTTGTTTTAACTGTCATCATGTTAGCAGTTATGTACAATACAATCTTAGGGCTATGCTATTCATTCGCAGCACGTTTTACAGAACCATATAGTAAAAAGTATCACATCTTTATCATTGTTATGATGATTGCTGCATTTATTTTAAGCTTTGTAGGTTTCGCAGACTTAATTAACTTCTTATATAACATTATGGGTGTTGTTGGTCTGTTTATCGTAGTTGCAGTATTAATTAAATACTATGTACGTAAGAGTGATAATAAAGATCATATAGCATAGATTTAAAATAGCAATACTTTACAATTGAAAGTGAATGTTTTAATCTTAAAAGCAATTCGTATGATTATACGGGTTGCTTTTTCTATTAAATGAATAAGCAAACTTTCTATAATCAATTGAAAGGAACGTAGGGAATGAATACTCAGAAAAAATGGACGATCATCACAGGTGTCATTATAGTGATTGTGAGTGTTGTAGTTGCTTGGGGACTATACCACCATCAACAAGAGAGTGAGAAGAAAAAACAACAACATGAAAAAGTTCAAATTAATAATCCTAACGTCAAATTATTTCAAAATATTACCTATAATAATCATCTTCCTGAAAGCCAACTCGACATTATGATGCCTGACGATATAGACAAGGATACTAAATTGCCAGTTATCTTCTGGATGCATGGAGGGGGTTATGTTGCAGGTGATAAACAATATAAAAATCCATTGCTATCGCAAATTGTGGAACAAGGCTATGTAGTAGTGAATGTTAACTATGCTTTAGCACCTAATTATAAATATCCTACACCACTCATTCAATTTGATGATGCAATTCAATTTATTAAGCATAATAAAGACCGCTTCCCAATTGATTTAGATCAAGTTGTTATAGGCGGTGACTCTGCCGGTGCACAACTTACAAGTCAATATGTTGCTATGCAAACAAATAGTTCACTACGAAGTGAAATGGGATTTGAACAGCGTTTTACACCATCACAAATAAAAGGCGCTATCTTTTTCGGTGGTTTTTATGATATGAAGACAGTTAGAGAAACGGAATTCCCAAGAATTCAAATGTTTATGCATAGTTATACTGGTGCAACAAAATGGGAATCAGAATTTAAAAATATTTCTCAAATGTCAACAATTAATCAAGTGACTAAAGATTATCCTTCAACGTATCTATCAGTAGGTGATGCTGATCCTTTCTACAGTCAAAATATTGAATTTTACCGTAAGTTGAAGGAAGAAGGCATTCCTGCTAGTACATTGTTCTATAATGGTTCACATCATTTACATCATCAATATCAATTTCATTTAGAGAAGCCAGAATCTAAAGAGAATATGAAACGTGTACTCGCATTCTTAAGCAGAAATACTTCATCATCTGGTGTAGAACAAAATCAGCAATCTCCATTTGATGGTTCTACGAGTTCGGATAAAAGTTTCTCATTATCACCTTACTAACCACGATGAAGTGATAAAATTATCAAACTTTATTAGTGACAACACTATAGCTAAGAATAAAAGGCTTATTTCCTAAATGTTAAATCATTAAGGAAGTAAGCCTTTTTAATTTCTATTAATCTATGATAGTGCTATTTAATTACTATAGGTATATTGTTATTTAATCTAACATTTTAGTAATGTTGTTTAATATTATTGAGACTAGAGTATAATATAATGATAGTAAATTTAAATACTAAATAAGCAGTTTGACCATGACATATTTATTGAAGTATTGACCATTAATGTATAGCTTATCATTTAATTCGCCCTCAATATTAAATCCAGCAGCTTTAAAGAGTTCAACTGCGCGCGCGTTTTCAGGGACAACGGAAGCTTCGATACGCCTAATATCATGGTTGATTGACCAAGCTTCAGTCGCATTTACTAAGGCCATACCTATGCCATGTTTCTGATATAGTTGTCTAACACCAATTGTGATAACTGCTTCGTGACGTTTGCGCTCAAAATCTTCAGTTGTAATGAATGCGTAACCAACCAGTTGATCATCTTGCTCTGCAACATAAACAGTATTTCTTGGAGAAGTGATAATGCGTTCTAAACGATCACTAACACTTGAGATGCTGGGCGTATATTCACCCGGGTTATATAATGTATATTCAGATTCATCATAAATTTTACTTAATAATTTAATAAAGTCTTCAACGTCTTTTATACTAATTTCACGAATAATATGAGCCATAAGGCTTCCTCCCAAATTAATAAACTATTGTGTCTTACATGGTATTATAGCAATAAATCTTAGATATACATAAAATAAAAAACTTTTAAACTAAAGGGGTAATCTTAAATATGAAACCGAATGTACTATTAGCAGGTGGTAGTGGTTATATTGGTAAGTATATAAGTAGTGTTATTGAAAAAGATGCAAACATATATGCCCTATCAAAGTATCCAAATACTAAAAAAGAAGATAATGATCGAATTATTTGGTTGAAAAGAGATATTTATAATTATACTGATGTTGTAAAAGGTATGGAAGGTATGGATATTGCTGTTTTTTATTTAGATCCTAATAAGAATTCAGCAAAATTAACGCAAGCAACGGCACGAGATTTAAATTTGATTGCCGCAGATAACTTTGCCAGAGCAACAGCTCAACAAGGTGTGTCTAAAATAGTATATATAAGTGGTAGTCGATTTGATAGTGAGACAGTACAAAGGCTAGAGAATTACGGTGTTCCTGTGGAAAAGA
This sequence comes from Staphylococcus sp. HMSC062A01, assembly GCF_001836805.1. Taxonomy (NCBI): domain Bacteria; kingdom Bacillati; phylum Bacillota; class Bacilli; order Caryophanales; family Staphylococcaceae; genus Staphylococcus; species Staphylococcus sp. HMSC062A01. The sequence continues at coordinate 88,254 of NZ_KV830640.1, read as the reverse complement.
CAAACACACAAATTAAACGACCGCATATAAATGCTGAATTACAGATGTCTAAATATGATGATATAAGAACAGCGATGCGAATGATATTACCTAGGAAATGGACATTATCCTATTTAGTAGACTACTTTATGAAATGGCTTAATGATACACGTGGTACATTCATGCACACATATAAAGATAATGATAGATACATTGTTTATGCACGAAAAAAGTCTAAACCATTATTAATTATGGAAAAAGTTGAAAACGACTCGGGACTTATAACATTACACTTGATTTCAGGTTCAATGATAAAATCTAATCAAAAGAAACAAGGTAAATTAGAATTTAGGCAAATTAAAGGGACAAGATTGGTCATTGTTCATTTATATGATTATATTCCGAAATTACTATGGCCAATTTACTACTTCGTTCAAGCACCATTACAAGGTTTGATTATGCGAGGGTTTGAAATTGATTGCCGAATTAAACATTTTAACGGACGGGTTCAATCAGGGGAAAAAATGAAATATACAAAATAATAGGTGATAAAGTGATGCAAGTATTATTAGTAGAAGATGATCAAACACTCTTCCAAGAATTGAAAAAAGAATTAGAACATTGGGATTTCTTTGTGACAGGTATAGATGATTTTAGTGCAGTAATGGATATTTATGAAGAAACAAATCCTGAGATTGTTATTATGGATGTTCAATTACCTAAATACGATGGGTTTTATTGGTGCAGAAAGATTAGACAAGTATCTAATGTCCCCATCTTATTCTTATCATCACGTGATAATCCGATGGACCAAGTCATGAGCATGGAATTGGGAGCCGATGATTATATGCAAAAACCATTCCATACAAACGTCTTAATAGCTAAATTGCAAGCCATTTATCGACGTGTTTATGAATTTGGAGCAGAAGAAAAGAGAACATTGAATTGGCAAGATGCACTTGTGGATTTATCAAAAGATAGTATTCAAAAAGGTGATTCAGTTATCTATTTATCGAAGACTGAAATGATTATTTTAGAAATGTTAATTCAAAAGCAAAATCAAATTGTTACTAGAGATACCTTAATTACTGCGCTATGGGATGATGAAGCGTTTGTAAGTGATAATACGTTAACTGTTAACGTTAACCGTTTGCGTAAAAAATTATCTGATATCGGTATGGATACACAGATCGAAACTAAAGTAGGTAAAGGTTACATGGCACATGAGTAACTTGAAATGGTTTTGGTTATTCCTCAAAACGCGAAGTAACTGGATTTTTTGGATTGTGTTTCTACATGTGATTTTATTAGGTATGGCTTACATTGATTATGATATTTCCATCGAGAGTATAGGATTTATAGTAACTTTAAATCTCGGTCTTACAGCGATGTTTTTAATTTTTACTTTTTTAAAAGAAGTAAAGCTATATCAACATTTATATAATAATAAAGAAATTGAAGAAATTAAGCATAAAGATTTAGCGGAAGATCCGTTTCAAAAGGAAGTTGTTAATTATCTTTATCGCAAATTAACGAGTCAAAAGGAACGTGTTGTTGAACAACAATTACACATACAATCGACAGAACAATCTCTAACAGAATTTGTTCATGATATTAAAACACCTGTGACAGCGATGAAGTTGTTAATCGATCAAGAAGAAGAGGGGACACGTAAAAAGTCATTATTGTATGAATGGGCACGTATTAATGAGTTGTTAGATAAGCAACTTTATTTAACGCGTTTAGAGTCTAAAAATAGAGACATGTATTTTGAAGAGACATCACTGAAGCGTCTTGTGATTGATGAGATCCAATTAACACGTCACATTAGCCAAGCCAAAGGTATAGGCTATGATTTGGATTTAGAAACAAACTTAGATGTATACACGGATGTGAAGTGGTGTCGCATGATGATTCGCCAAATTTTATCTAACTCATTAAAATATTCTCAAGAACAAGATATTATTATTCGTTCTTATACAAATGATGGTCATGTAGCATTAGAAATTAAAGATTTTGGTAGAGGTATCAGTCACAAGGATTTACCACGTATATTTGAGCGTGGTTTCACTTCGACTGCGAATCGTAATGAGACAACTTCTTCAGGAATAGGGCTATATCTGGTTAACAGTGTAAAAGATCAATTAGGTATTAATGTTCAAGTAGAATCTACAGTGGGACAGGGGACTACTTTTGTATTAACTTTTCCAAAACAGAATGAATTGATGGCCCGTATGACCCAAGTGACAACAATGTTACCTTAAAACTTAGATTTGTTACTCCATCTTCATTTCATCAAAAGCGATAACTTTTATAATTAAACTGATTAAAGTAGTGAGATGTTTCTAAAGTAAACGCACATGCAGATAAAATGAATGGCGAGGTGAATAAAACCGTGGCAATATTACAGGCAAAGCAAATTGCCAAAACTTATGGAAATAAACAAACTGAACAAGAAGTTTTAAAAGATATAGATCTGTCAATTGAAGCGGGAGAGTTTGTAGCTATCATGGGGCCATCGGGATCAGGCAAGACAACGTTATTAAACGTGTTAAGTTCAATTGACTATTTAACACATGGTTCTATTATTTTAGATGGTCAACAATTAGAGAAATTATCTAATAAAGCGTTGTCTGAAATTAGAAAAAAAGATATTGGTTTTATTTTTCAAGAATATAATTTATTACATACGTTAACAGTTAAAGAAAACATCATGTTACCTTTATCAGTTCAAAAGTTAGATAAAAAAGAAATGAATGAACGCTATCAACGTATTACACAGGCTTTAAATATTTTTGAAATTAGTGATAAATATCCATCAGATATTTCTGGTGGACAGCGACAAAGAACATCCGCAGCGCGTGCATTTATTACGTATCCTAAGATTATTTTCGCGGATGAGCCAACAGGGGCACTTGATTCTAAAAATACTCGCGATTTATTACAACGTTTTCAAAAAATCAATGAACTTTATAACGCAACGATAGTAATGGTAACGCATGATCCTTTGGCAGCAAGCTTCTCAGAGCGTGTGATTATGTTAAAAGACGGGCAGATATTTACTGAAATTTATCAAGGTGAAGATGATAAAAATGTCTTTTACAAGGAGATCTTACGTGCGCAAAGTATATTAGGTGGCATGATGTATGAGTTTTAGTCAAATTATATGGAAGAACTTTCAACAGAATATAATTCATTACGCGATTTATATCTTTTCACTTGTATTAAGTATCGTGTTGTTTTTTAGTTTTATAACAATTAAGTATGTGCACCATTTAAATGTGCATCAATCGTTGTCAATGATACAACAAGGAACACAAGTGGGAAGTTATTTTTTATTTATCGTTATTGTTGTATTTATTATGTATACAAATATGTTGTTTATTAAACGACGTAGCTATGAATTCGGATTATTGCAAACGATTGGTTTAGGTAAAAAGAGTATTATTTATATGCTAATGCTTGAACAATTATTTATTTTTATTATAACCGCGATATTAGGTATGATTATCGGTATTTTAGGATCAAAAATACTATTAATGATTGTTTTAAAATTATTAGGTATACATACTTCTGTATCAATCATTTTTAGTTTTCAAGCGATTGCGCAAACTTTATTTATACTTGTCATTGCTTATATACTTATCATTATTCAAGCGTCTATTTATTTAAGTAAATCTTCAATTAAAAGTTTAATGGCCTCTCAAGACAGTAAAGAAGATAGTCACATCACACTTACATTAGGAGAAGTTATATTAGGTGTTTTAGGTATTGTATTGATATTAACAGGTTATTATTTATCGACACGTTTTGTCGAGATTGTAGATGATGTGATACTACCGTTTGTTATTCTAATTCTTACTGTTTTAGGAACTTACTTTTTCTTTCGAAGTACGATTTCTCTCATTTTAAAGACGATTAGATATCTTAAAGGTGGTAATGTTTCTGTAAATGATGTTATTTTTACATCATCACTCATGTTTCGAATTAGAAAAAATGCATTTTCATTAACTGTAATGGCAATCATTTCAGCAATAACTGTATCTGTATTGTGTTTCGCTGCGATTAGTAGGGGCTCTTTGACAAATGAAGTTCTATTAGAATCTCCTCATGAAGTTACACTGAAAGAAGAAAAATTAGCTAATGAATTAGGTTTTGAATTAAATCGGCATCATATTCCTTACCATTACGACTTTAAACAAGTTGTTTATTCTCAACTATACAAAGATCATTTATTTGATAAAAATCAGGTGCAACCATACGCGATTACTGTAACGAGTGAAAAATATTTCCCTAATGTTTCTATAGAGAAAGGTGAGGCTAATTTAATTATGCCTGAAGGGTTAATTCATGATTTATCGAATCATACGCCTCATGGTACGGCTTCTATAGGAACTAAAAAGCATCATGCAAATATTAAATTGAATAAAGTGATGGATAAAATTTATTTTAAACAGAGTATTGACTTAGGAGGTCCTACTTTAGTTTTAAATGATACAGATTATAACTATTTGAAAGCACATGCGAAAAATAAATATATCGTTTCACAATATGGTTTTGATTTAAAACATAACAGAGATATACCAAAACTTGAGAGTATAACAAAGGGTCTTGATGGTAATGTTGAAACGCGTAGTGAAGTGGTGAGCGAAGTATCAAGTTTGACTGGAATATTGTTATTTGTAACATCATTTTTAGGAATTGCATTTTTAATCGCTACAGGGTGTATTATTTACATTAAACAAATTGATGAAACAGAAGATGAGTTAGAAAGTTATTCTGTATTACGTAAATTAGGTTTTATTCAAAAAGACATGGCAAAAGGGTTAAAACTCAAAGTGGCATTTAATTTTGGTATACCACTGATTATTGCCTTACTACATTCTTACTTTGCGGCAGTGGTCTTTATGAAGGTTATAGGCTTTGATAATAAAGTTCCTATTTTCGTTGTAATGGGTATTTATACAATCATTTATAGTATTTTTGCAGTTATCGCCTATAATCACTCTAAAAGAACGATTAATCACTCAATTTAAGTCAATATTTATCTAATATTTCGTATTTGTAAAGAATTTGTAAATGTAATTGTGGTTATGTAAATTTTGTGATATTTTCAAATAGGGACAAATTCAGTAATGGAGTATTACGTGAATAACAGTAAAACATTATATTTACATAAAATTTACAAATAGTCAGAAAATAGACTCTTTGAATGTTCTTATTGTAAATGTATTCTTTATCTAAAGTTGTCTTACAATAATAAAAATTTACAAATGTGATTGGAAACGATCGCTATAATGGAGGCTTTATAATGTTTACTAAGAAAAAGGATAAGTTCATGGTTCAATTAGAGGAAATGGTATTTAATTTGGACCGTGCTGCAGTTGAATTCGGGAAAATGGATTTCAATACGCACTTAGATTTAAAAGCTTATTCTGACAATATCAAGACATATGAGTCACATGGTGACGAATTAATGCATCAAGTTATTGCGGATTTAAATCAAACATTTATTACGCCAATTGAACGTGAAGACATTCTATCTTTATGTAATGCAATTGATGACGTTCTTGACGCAATGGAAGAAACTTCAGCAATGTTTGAAATGTATTCAATTGAATATACAGATGAATACATGGCAGAATTCGTAGAAAATATCCAAAAAGCAGTAGCGGAAATGAAATTAGCTGTTGGTTTATTAGTTGAGAAGAAATTATCTCACATGCGTATTCATTCTATTAATATTAAAGAATTTGAAACAAATTGTGATGGCATTTTACGTCAATCTATTAAACACATTTTCAACAGTGAAACAGATCCAATCACACTAATTAAAATAAAAGATATTTATGAAAGCATGGAAGAAATAGCAGATAAATGTCAAGTTGTAGCAAATAATTTCGAAACGATTATTATGAAAAATAGCTAAGGGAGTTTTAATTTATGGAATATGTATTAATTATCACTATAGCTATCGTTATATTTTCTTTAATCTTTGACTTTATCAATGGATTCCATGATACAGCCAACGCGATTGCTACAGCAGTATCGACACGTGCATTGACGCCTAGAACTGCAATATTTTTAGCGGCAATTATGAACTTTATCGGTGCTTTAACATTTACTGGTGTTGCCGGTACAATCACAAAAGATATTGTTGATCCATTTAAATTACATAATGGTTTAGTAGTTGTATTAGCCGCTATTTTAGCAGCAATCATTTGGAATTTATTAACATGGTTTTATGGTATTCCAAGTTCATCATCTCACGCATTAATAGGTTCAATCGCTGGTGCAGCGATTGCAGCACAAGGATTTGGTGTACTTCACTATCAAGGTTTTACTAAGATTATTATTGTTTTAATCATTTCACCAATTATTGCATTTTGTGTTGGATTCATTATGTACACGATTGTTAAAATTATCTTTAAAAATGCTAACCTTACTCGAGCGAATCGTAATTTCCGATTCTTCCAAGTATTTACAGCAGCATTGCAATCGTTCTCACATGGTACGAACGATGCACAAAAATCAATGGGTATCATTACATTAGCTTTAATCGTTGCTAATATTCAAGATCCAACAAACGTTGAGCCGGCATTATGGGTAAAAGTTGCCTGTGCAACTGCAATGGGTCTAGGTACTGCAATGGGTGGATGGAAAATTATTAAAACAGTAGGCGGAAACATTATGAAAATTCGCCCAGCAAATGGTGCTGCTGCTGACTTATCATCAGCATTAACAATATTTGTAGCTTCATCATTACACTTCCCATTATCTACTACACACGTTGTATCATCATCAATTCTTGGTGTAGGTGCTTCTAACAGAGCTAAAGGTGTTAAATGGAACACTGCACAACGTATGATAATTACATGGGTTATTACATTACCAATCTCTGCGATTTTAGCAGCATTGATATTCTGGGTTATGAACATTTTCTTATAATATATTAAAGAAGGGCTAGCGATACATTGTCGCTAGCCCTTCTTTGTTAGATATGAAGTAAGACATAATAGAATTTAAATCATCTTTTGAATTCAAGTTGAAACAGTGGGAGGATTTATTAAATTGCATTATTTTAGTGCACAAAAAAGAGCAATCCAATTAAACTTAATTAGCTGCTCTTATACTCTCTATTTAATTTCTTAGTGAATGAAGTTGTAGCTTGAAACTACAGATGCAGGAATTGTTCTAGTATTAGTGTTATATGGTCCGTTAGCATAATTCATTTCTGAAATTAAGATACTACCATCAGCATTAACACGTTCAACATAAGCTACGTGTCCATAGTAGCCAGTAGTTGTTTGCATGATTGAACCTACAGTTGCGTTATGATCTACTGTATAACCATCTGCTGCTGCATTACCTGCCCAATATTTTGCATCTGACCAATAAGTACTAATTGGTTTACCAGCTTGAGCACGTCGGTCGAATACGTACCATGTACATTGACCAGCAGTATATAGATTTTGGTGACTAAATGTTGGACTAGAATAACCGCCACTTCCGCCTACATTATTGTTTGTACTAGGATTTGTTTTACTAGGTGTTGTAGTTGAACCATTAGGTATTTTTAATTTTTGATTTGGTGTAATTAAGTAACCTGATAAATTATTGGCTTTCATTAATGCATTGACAGTTACACCATTTTTACTAGCAATTGCATATAAAGAATCGCCAGCTTTTACAGTATATGTTGATGAAGAAGTTGTTGCATTTGAACTGGCATTGTTAGAGTTATTACTGCTGCCCCCAATAGTAATAACTTGACCAGGGAAAATCATATTGTTTGAAAGATTGTTGCTCTTCTTAATACTATCTACAGATGTATTATATTTACTAGCGATGCTCCAAAGCGACTCGCCAGCTTTTACAGTATGTTGAGTTGATGCTTCAGCATTGTGATTAGATAGTACTGCAACTGCTCCTGTTGCGACAGAAGCTGCGACTGCTAACTTTTTCAACTAAATGTCCTCCTTGAGAAAATTGATTTTATTTATAATTAATAAATCCCAAACTATTAATTTATCTTATATATTCATTTACATATATCACGTATTCATACTATCAAAAAAAAGACACAATTTGGGCATTGTTATTATCTTGTAATATTGTTAATATTTGTCTCTTATTATGTAAAAGCATCTAATTTATTGATATGACAGCATTCATTAAATATTTGACTGCACATTTTAGTAAAAAAATTAAGTGATTTGTAATATTTCTATTAGAAATAAAGATGAGTTGAGTGGAAAATTTAAGTTCCAAATGGCTTAACAATAGGCTTTAAGGTTGTGTTAAATTTAATTGTAGTTCATATTTTGCGGTCTAGTATTAATAACTAATGTAAATGTAATTGTATAAAACATATCATTCGTTAATGATTTATTTTTTGAAAAGTAGTTAGAATGCGATACAATCATGTTGAAAAAGTGATATCTGAAAAGGAGAGATTCATTGTATGTCTCAGTCGTATAACAACACACATCACATGAAGACAAAACATCGAGATAAAGATAGAACGCGTGATTACGCCAAGGTATGGCTATTTTTTATGTATTATTGGATTATATTTGGAATTGGATGTTACTTCGGACAATACTTACCTATGGAATGGAGACGCCCTTTATCTATAGCATTATTAGTACTTATTTTGGCAACATTATTTATTCAACGTGCGCGTAAGTATGGTTTGGTTATTTCGCATATTTACGCCATTATTGTAGGTCTTTTATCATACGCTACTTTTACAACTTATATGCAAAATTTAGGACCAGAGGTCTTCTATAAAAATGTCTTATTAGCAATTGGCGCATTTATAGTTTTCGGTATTTTAGGTTTTTTCATTATTAATGATGCTTCTAGTATTGGTAAATATTTATTTGTAACATTAATTGCATTAATTATTGCCGGATTGATTGGAATGTTCATTCATAATCCTATATATCACACTGCCATTACGGTTGTAGGTTTAATACTTTTTCTATTATATACATTGTATGATTTCAATCGTATGAAGCGAGGGAATTTTTCACCACGTGAAATGGGTTTTAATCTATTTATTAATTTGTTGAATATCATAAAAGATGTATTAAGACTTGCAAATCGCTTTAAAAATTAAATAAGAAAGAACATAATGAGAACCTATACATTTGAGATGTCTACGTGTTGCATTCAATGATTTTATTTTGTTTAGTAATTGTATGATTGATCGTATTACTATATACATGATTGAATTTGAAGCAATAACGGGACATTTTTTAACAAATTCATAACTTAAGTTAATAATAACAAGAAATTAATTTATAAAAAATTGTATTTTTGATTTGTTTATCATGTTGTGGTAAATTTACATTTAATCACTATGATAGTGCTAAGAAGCAAAAAGGAAATTAGTACAACATTTAGAAAGACTATCATGAATTAGAAAGAGGTTAATCAATGTCTAATACCAATATTCATATATTGACTAAGAATGAATACAAAATGACACGTTGCCAAGACGGTATTATTCTGTTGTTTCCGATAGAAGGTCAACTTAAACTTCAGCACTTTACTAAAACCGTTAACGTCGAAAATGACATTTACGTTATTAATAATACAGATATTTTTTCAATTCTAAAAAATAAAAAAACCATCATGCTTTATATCGCTAGTGATTGGTTTAGAGATCGCCATTTTGATTTCTTCAATTATAAATACTCAACTAATCTAGTTAAGTCCATTAACTCCATTAAACGTGCATTATTGCAACTTGCCCTAAACCATTTAAACGCAGACTCAGTTTCTGAAGATACTATATATATTACTTCTGTTGTTGATATTATTGGGAAAGAAGGCGCCATTGAGAAATCAATCGCAAATCATCAATATAACTTCTCTTTTTACGGTGAATTAAGCGAAATATTAGAATATATTAATCAAAATATTACTAAGAAATTAACGCTAACGGGTATAGCATCAAAGTTATTTACTTCTAAATCTAATCTTTCGGCACAGTTTAATCAATTGCTAAATATGGGTTTCAAGACATATGTAGATACTTTAAAAATTGCAAATTCATTTGAATGGCTATTAACAACGGAATACACGATAAGTTTAATAAGCGAAAAAGTAGGATTTAGCAATGATTCAAGTTATTCTAAAACGTTTAAAAATTATGTTGGCATGACTCCCAACGAGTACCGATACTGTGATAGATATGAAAAATCTATTGATATGGATTATGAAAATATAATCGAAGGAAATATTGACTACATTAATCAATTAATCAAGATTAAACAACAATATTATAACCAACACGATGAACATATAATCTACGCAGATTCAACAATTGGTTCTACTGTGAATCCGTATTATTTAGTGCTTCAAGTTAATACTATAGAAGAAATAAGATTATTATTTTTTCAAGATTTTGCACGACCTTTGTATTACGAACACTCAACATTGAAGTTTTATCTAAATATAGATATGCGTGATATTAAAGATCAAATGACAAAGTATGAGAGACAACGATTGTTTGAATACATCATTATTAATGAATTAAATGTAGTATTTAGACTGGAAGATTTAACGTTAACGGATTTTTTAGAGTCTAATTTTGAGGATGTAGCAAACTACTTCAGAGAACATCAACTTCCTACGAGTGGTAATCATAAATTAGGTCTTGTTTTTGATTTAGATGAAGTAAATTTGAAATCCATTTATCGAATTATTTTAAAAATACAGCATAAAACGCAACAATTTTCATTTGGGTTAGAAATAAGTAAGCTGCTAAACGACCCTGTATTGTTTAAAACATTAGAATCACAAATCAAACGCATTAATTTTGAATTTTTATATATTGATAATGCACAACTAAAAATGCCTTACTTAATTGAACAGAATGAACATTTACTGGTGAAAAATATATTACGATACCAAAATATTAGACAAATATTAAAGCAATTTGATCTAGAAGATCAGAAGATAATATTTTTAAATTTTGAAAACCACAAATTTTTAAATAGTAAATATAATGATTTGAATAATAGTGCACCTTTATTAATTGAGACATTTGTGAGAACAGCGTCATATTTTAACGGAATTGGCTTTAACTTCAAGCATAGTGGTAATCTGTTTAATGCACTTCACATATTCGATGAAAACGGGTTTAAGTCGATATTAGGAACGATTTTAGAGCAACTCATTGAAATTAGTATGAAACCCAAATTATTTAATGAAAATTACATCTTAATTGACGATGAAGACCAATATACTGTTCTAATTTACGATTGGCGTGTTTTAGAAAGTGAATCATTGCAAGTCAATTATGATCAGACATATATATTTATTGATTTTACAGATGATGTATTAAAAGATACCTATTTAGTTCAAATTCAACTCATCGATGACTATAACGGTAATATTAATCATCTTATTTCTCAGCGTATTAGAAAAAAACATAAATGGTCAAAACGATTTTTAAGAAAACTAGATTATTTAATCCATCCAACATTTCAAATGATAGAACATAACTTTAATAATGCACCTCTTCAAATTAAACTTAATTACAATGCGTTGTACATCGTTAAAATTTTAAAAAAATAAAATCTATTCAATTGTATTTTGTACAACTATATTTAACATTGTTAGTAAATTCGACAAAAATTTCTAAACAAAGTTATAGGACATACCTAAAAATATAAAGGATAATAGTAATTAAGTTGTCTGCTTATATTTGGAGGTGCAAAAATCATTGAATAATGACAAATTAAATAAATTACTAGAATTCTATAAACAACATAAAGCATTGTCAGAGTACATAGATAAACAATATAAGTTGACATTAAATGATTTGGCTTTGCTCAAACTTGCTCATGAACATATTGCTAAAGATCAAATGTTAATGCAAAAATTTCTAAAAATAGCAATTAGTGAGTTAGAGTTAAGTAGAACTAAATTATTAGTCTCAATTCGACGACTTATAGAAAAAGAAAGACTAAGTAAGGTTCGATCAACTGAAGATGAGAGAAAAATTTTTATCTATATGGATGAGAAGAATATTAAAAAATTCGATTCTTTATTCAATGATGTTGAAGAATTCTTAAATATTTAATTTAATATGTTGAACGAGAATACTGACAAAGACATTCTGTCAGTATTTTTTTTATGCTTATTTTTACTTCGTACAATGCGTTTATTTCCTTTTTAGACAATGCTTTATTAATGCTATATAATAAGGATTATTGAGTATGAAAGTGAGATGACATTATGGGACGTAAATGGAATAATATTAAAGAGAAAAAGGCCCAAAAAGATAAAAATACAAGTAGAATATATGCGAAATTTGGTAAAGAAATATATGTAGCAGCCAAATCTGGTGAACCAGATCCTGAATCTAACCAAGCATTAAGATTAGTACTTGAAAGAGCGAAGACGTATTCAGTACCTAATCATATTATTGATAGAGCAATTGACAAAGCTAAAGGTGCAGGTGATGAAAATTATGACCATCTACGTTACGAAGGCTTTGGACCAAGTGGTTCAATGCTTATCGTAGATGCATTAACTAATAATGTAAACCGTACGGCTTCAGATGTGAGAGCTGCTTTCGGTAAAAATGGCGGAAATATGGGTGTATCAGGTTCTGTAGCTTACATGTTTGATCACACGGCTACTTTCGGCATTGAAGGTAAATCAGCTGATGACATTTTAGAGGCATTAATGGAACAAGATGTTGATGTTAGAGATGTAATTGAAGATGGAGATCTTACAATCGTTTATGCTGAACCAGACCAATTTGCTCATGTACAAGATGCATTACGTCAAACAGGTGTAGAAGAATTTAAAGTTGCTGAGTTTGAAATGTTACCTCAAACTGATATTGAATTATCAGAGGATGACCAAGCAACATTTGAGAAATTAATTGATGCACTCGAAGACCTTGAAGATGTTCAAAATGTTTTCCATAATGTGGATTTAAAATAATGAAGAAAAATGCAGATTATTGGATTAAACAACTTGATCTAACACCTCATCCAGAAGGTGGGTATTATAAAGAAACAATTCGAGAAACAATAAATGAGGCACAACGTGCACCATTCAGTAGTATATACTTCTTGTTAAATACTGGTGATATTTCTCATTTTCATCGTATCGATGCGGATGAAGTATGGTATTATCATGCAGGTGAATCTTTGACCATTCATATGATTACACCTCAGGGGAACTATCAATCAGTACAATTAGGTGCTTCAATTGAAAATGGCGAAGTATTGCAGTATTTAGTGCCTAAAGGTACTATTTTTGCATCGAGTTTAACAGACAGAGAAGGCTATAGTTTGGTTGGATGTATGTGCCAACCAGCATTTGATTTTAATCATTTTGAATTATTCACACAAGATGCGTTGTACAGTATGTATCCTCAACACGAGGCAATTATTAAACAATATGCCTTATTAAACATAGACCAATAGACTTAAAGGAGTGGGACAGAAATAATATTTTCCAAAATTTATTTCGTTGTGTCCCCAGCTTGCTTAGCTTGTAGAATTTCTTAATGAAATTCTTGTTGCTGGGGCCCCGAACCCCAACTTGCGTAGCTTGTAGAATTTCTTTAAGAAATTCTCTTTG